>JAKEEX010000174.1 GCA_022616315.1 Myxococcaceae bacterium | reverse complement strand
TCCACGAAGCCCGGCCCCACGAAGCCGCCGTGCGCGTCGAGGACCTCCGTCCCCGGGCCCACGGCTCCCGACGGGATGCCGTCCTGGGGCCCGAGGTAGGTGACGCGACCCGACTCCACGCCGACGACCGCGCGCGAAAGGCCCCGCGCGTCCTCGAGCGTGTGCACGAGGGAAGTGTTGCGAATGAGGAGGCTCCACATGGGCCGTGAGGTCTACCGGGTTGCATTCGCACCCGCCAGTGAGTCGCGGAGGAGCGTCGGCGCCGGACAGCGGGGCTTGCGTGTATGGGGTGAGACGCTCGGGTGTGCTACGGGACGGGGGAGGTTGTCTCGCGAGGTGCAGCGATGAGCCGCCGACAGATCCGCGTGGTCGGAGCGATGATCGAGAAGGAGCCCGGCCGCTACCTCCTCACGCAGCGGCCTCCCACCGCCTCGCTGCCCCTGCTCTGGGAGTTCCCCGGAGGCCGCGTGGAGGAGGGCGAGTCCGATGCCGAGGCGCTGCGCCGCGAGCTGCGCGAGGAGATGGACATCGACGTGGAGGTGGGCGAGCAGGTCATGCACACGCACCACGCCTATCCGGAGTACGACATCGACTTCCGTGTCTACGCCTGCCAGCTGCGCACCCCCGAGCCGGCCATCCGCCACGTCCGCGTGCACGACCATCGCTGGGTGACGCTGCAGGAGATGGGGCAGTACCGCTTCCCGGACGCGGACGCGCGCACGCTCGCCCGGCTGCTCGGGCTCGAAGGCTGAAGCCGCGCTCGCGGCCCGGTGCCACTGTGCAACGCACTGCTCGCACCCTGGCGGGGGAGCGGGTTGACGCCCGGCCGGCGGTGCACATCTTCGTTCGGTACTGGTGAAGGGTGCGCCTCCCCTACAGAGGTGCGCGTCGGGAGGGGAGAAGGTCGTGTCCACGGTGCCACCGCAGAACACCCCGCCAGGCCTCGGGCCCCGCGGCAGGAAGGGCGAGAAGGGTCCCCCCGGCCGCGGCCTCAAGCTCGGCTCCCCGCTCGGCTACGTGCTCCTGGTCGTGCTCGCCTTCTTCCTGTTCCGGAACATCTTCTCGGACGCGGGCGTCCGGCGCGTGAGCTACAGCCAGTTCCGCGAGGCGGTGGAGGACCGCCACTTCTCCCGCGTCGTGGTCAGCGGGGACACGGTGAAGGGCTACCTCCCCGAGCAGGCGCCCACGGGGGAGACCGCTGGCCCGGAGGACCGGCTGTTCCGCACGGAGCCTGGCGCGCTTCCATGGATGGCCTACCGCGTCCCCGGGGACGAGGAGGCGCTCGTCCAGATGCTGGAGAAGGCCGGCATCCAGTACTCGGCCGAGCCACAGTCGAACTTCTCCGACGTGCTGCTCATCTGGGTGATGCCGCTCGCGCTCATCTTCCTCTTCTGGAGCTTCGTCATGCGCCGCATGGCGGGAGGAGGACTGGGACAGGGGCCCCAGAGCGTCATGTCCTTCGGCAAGTCGCGCGCGAAGATCCAGCACGAGTCCGACACCGGCGTGGGCTTCAAGGACGTGGCCGGCGTGGACGAGGCCGTGGAGGAGCTCAAGGAGATCGTCGAGTTCCTCAAGACGCCCGAGAAATTCCGCAGGCTCGGAGGCCGCATCCCCAAGGGCGTGCTCCTCGTCGGGCCCCCCGGCACCGGCAAGACGCTGCTCGCGCGGGCCGTCGCGGGTGAGGCGGGAGTGCCCTTCTTCAGCCTCTCCGGCTCCGAGTTCGTGGAGATGTTCGTGGGCGTGGGCGCGGCACGCGTGAGGGACCTCTTCGCGCAGGCCACCGCGAAGGCGCCCTGCATCATCTTCATCGACGAGCTGGACGCCATCGGCAAGAGCCGCAACGCGGGCATCGCCGGTGGGCACGACGAGCGCGAGCAGACCCTCAACCAGCTCCTCGCGGAGATGGACGGCTTCGACGCACGCAGCGGCCTCATCATCCTCGCGGCCACCAACCGCCCCGAGATCCTCGACACGGCGCTCCTGCGGCCCGGACGCTTCGACCGCCAGGTGCTCGTGGACCGCCCGGACAAGCGCGGGCGCGAGAAGGTGCTGGAGATCCACTCCCGGGAGGTGAAGCTCGGGCCGGACGTGGACCTCGGGTCCATCGCCGCGCGCACGCCGGGCTTCGCGGGTGCGGACCTCGCCAACGTCGTCAACGAGGCCGCCCTGCTCGCCGCGCGCCGCAACCGCGACTTCGTCATGCGGGCGGACTTCGAGGAGGCCATCGAGCGCGTCGTGGCCGGGCTCGAGAAGAAGAACCGCCGGATGAACGAGCGGGAGAAGGAGATCGTCGCGCACCACGAGGCGGGCCACGCAGTGGTCAGCTGGATGCTTCCGAACGCGGAGCGCGTCACCAAGGTGTCCATCATCCCGCGCGGCCTGGCGGCGCTCGGCTACACCATGAGCCTGCCCCTCGAGGACCGCTACCTGATGAGCCTGGACGAGCTGCGCGACAAGATGGCCGGCATGATGGGGGGCCGCGCGGCGGAGGAGATCTTCGTGGGGGAGATCTCCACCGGTGCCTCCAACGACCTCAAGCAGGCCACGGACATCGCCAAGCTCATGGTGCGTGACTACGGCATGAGCGCGCTGGGTCCCGTCTCCCTCAGCGAGGAGCGTGGCTCCCTCTTCCTCAAGTCCGCGGGGCTCCCGGAGTCGCGCACCTACTCGGAGACCACCGCGCGGCTCGTGGACGAGGAGGTGCGCAAGCTGGTCACCGAGGCGCTGGACCGTGCGCGTGCCGTGCTCGACGTGAACCGCGACAAGGTGCAGGCCCTCGCCGCGCGCCTCCTCACCACGGAGGTGGTGGACGAGGACGAGATTGCCCGCATCCTCGGCCCCAAGGTGTCTGCCCGTGACGCGTTCCACCCGGAGGCCCACCAGGAGCTCGCCGCGCACGAGGTGGCCAGCGAGTCGCATGTGGGACCCGCAGCCAGCCACACGACGGGTGCGCCGGAGGTCTGACCGCCTCCTTCCGGACCGGGCGAACCGGCCCTCACCCGGGATGGCCCTCGCCTGCACCCGGGGGCGGGCGAAGTTACCGTCCTCTGGGGAAGGAGGAGGAGCCCGTGGAGAACCGGATCGGCAGCAGCTACCTGGCGCGCAAGGCCCTCTTCGCGAAGGGCATCAAGAACGGGCGACTGACGGTGAAGGAGATCGAGGAAGCGCTCCCTGCCGGCTCCCTCACCGCAGCGGAGCGCTGGCTCCTCTACTACTCCCTTCGCGCGGCGCAGGTGGAGATCCTGGACGAGGAGACCGGTCAGGTCGACACCGGCTTCCACCTCTCGGAGGAGCCCGTGCCGGAGCCGCGCTGACGCGTGTTCTCGAGCGTTGACAGGTGGACCTTGCTGGTTAGCTTGCGGCCCGCAGTGCGTACGTCCCTTCGGGCGCATCCGTGTGCGTGGAGGGTCAGCAGGAGCCAGAGCCGATGAGCAATTCGGAGAAGGAGAAGGTGAAGGGCCCCTCCTCCTACAAGGTGCAGGACCGCCGGCGCTTCGACGGCGAGGGCGAGGTCCGACCCGACGCCGAGGAGGAGCAACCGACCTCGCGGACCGTCGAAGCGGCCGGCGAGGAGCTGGGCGCGGTGGAGGAGGCGCCTGCCGCGGAGTCGCCCGAGGTCGTGCAGCTGCGCGAGGAGCTGGAGAAGGCGCGCCGCCGCGTGGACGAGCTGGCGCGCGCCTACCAGGCGATCGAGCGGGACCGGGAGGAGTTCAAGCAGAGGCTCACCCGGGAGCGCGAGCGGATGGTGGACGTGGAGCGCGGCAACGCCGCGCGGATGGTGCTCGAGGCCGTGGACGAGCTGGACCGCGCCATCACCATGGCCGGCGATGACGCCTCACCGCTCGGCAAGGGCGTCAAGCTGATCCGCGAGAGCATGCTGGCGAAGCTGCAGTCCGCGGGCATCGAGCGGCTCCAGGTGGTGGGCCAGCGCTTCGACCCGAACACCGCCGAGGCCGCGGACATGGAGCTCACCACCTCCGAGGACGAGGACCAGCGGGTCGTGGCGGAGACGCGCGCGGGCTACAAGCTGAAGGACCGCGTCATCCGCCCCGCGCAGGTGAAGGTGGCCAAGTACGTCGCTCCGGCGCAGGCCTGACGGGCGCCCGGACCCATGCTCGGCGGGAATCCCGGCACACTCCCGCCGTGTTAGAAGCCCATCCGAGGAGGCAACGTGATGGGAAAGGTGGGGCTGGCCGCCCTCATGCTGGCGGCGACCGGCGCGGCGGGGGCGGACGGGACGCAGACGGACGTGGCGGGGTGGATCCGCGCGCGCGCTGCGGACTGGGAGTCCTCCTTCAAGGCCCCCGTGGCACCTTCGGGCCCGCAGCTGTGGCGCGAGCGCCCCGAGGACCAGACGCTCCCCGGGTTCGTTCCCCCCACCTCGCTCGCGCCGCTCATCCGCGCGGTGCGCTCCGGCGTGGTGAACATCCGCACGGTGAATGGCAGCGCGGATTCCCCCTTGGGCCCAACCGGCTCCGGGCCCGGGCGCTCGCTCGGCAGCGGCTTCATCATCAGCGCGGACGGACACGTGGTGACCAACAACCACGTCGTGGAGCGCGCGCGGAAGATCCAGGTTCGACTCGCGGATGGCCGCGAGTTCAGCGCGGACGTGGTGGGGCGGGACCCTGCGACGGACGTGGCGCTGCTCCAGCTGCTCGGTGTGGGCAAGGAGCGGCTCCCCGTGACGTGGCTCGGGGACTCCGACGGGCTCGAGGTGGGGGACTGGGTGGTGGCCATCGGCAACCCGTTCGGTCTGGCCCACTCGGTGGCGCACGGGATGATCTCCGCGAAGGAGCGCATCATCGGCGTGGGCGTCTTCGACGACTTCATCCAGACGGACGCGCTCATCAATCCCGGCAACTCGGGAGGCCCGCTCTTCAACATGCGCGGCGAGGTCGTGGGCGTCACCACGGCCATCGCCACCCAGGCCCAGGGCATCGGGTTCTCGGTCCCCATCAACATGGTGAAGGACCTGCTGCCCAACCTCCGCAAGAACGGCCGGCTCGAGAGCGGCTGGCTCGGCGTGGACATCATCGACTTCCAGGGCGTCGCCGAGGGCGCTCCCCACGCGCTCGTGGTGCAGAACGTGTTCGCCGGGAGCCCGGCGGCGTCCGCGGGGCTGAAGCCGGGGGATAGGATCGTCGCGGTCAACGACCACGCCGTGGGTGTCTACCAGCAGCTGCTGCGGCGCGTGGCCATCCTGGCCCCGGGCACGGAGCTCCGCCTGACCGTGCAGCGCGACGACGGTCCGCACCAGCTCAAGGTCCGGCTCGGACGGCGGCCCTCCGCGGGAGCCCAGCGGGAGATTCTCCGCGCGGGGATGGTGGACCCACTCGGGGTGGTGCTCGAGGACCTGACGCCCCAGGTGGCCACCACCCTCGGCTATGCACCGGGGAGCGGCGTGCTCGTCGCGGGCGTGCTTCCGCGCAGCCCCGCTGACGCGGCGGGGCTCCGGGAGGGGGACCTCCTGGTGGAGCTCAACCGCGCCCGCGTGAAGGACGTCGCGGGCGTGCGGCGCGTCCTCGAGCACGCAGAGCGGGGCCGGGCCGTGCTCCTCCGCGTGCAGCGCGGAGACCTGCAGCAGTACGTGGCGGTGGAGCCGCGCTGAGGCTCTAGCGGGCGAACCACGTGGCGACGGTGTCCCCGCTGCGCGCGTGCACCACGCGCATGCCGAGCACCTTCGCGCGGACCCCTTTCACCCTTCCGGCGCGCCCGCGCAGCTGCCAGGTGTCCTCCGGAGTGAAGACCACCTCGAGGCGCAGCTCACGCTGCGAGAAGAGGCGCTGGAAGCGGCTCGGGGTCCAGCCTTCGCTGGTGCCGCCCTCGACGTTGAGCCTCTGCAGGACCGGGTTGCCGTCCGCGTCCATCCGCCGCGGCACACCGTGCGTCAGCGCCATGCCCCGCGCGCCGAAGATGGGCGTCACCAGGACGGTGAGCTCTCCGCTGGAGGCGTCGTAGGCGCCCGGCGCCATCATGTCCGCAGCGTCCTCCGTGACGAGCATGAAGAGGCGCTTGCCCGCCATCCGCTCACGGAACGACCCGGCGGAGGCGGCGCACTCGGCGCGCGTCCCGGCGTCCTCGCAGTCCCCGACGAACTTCTCGAGGAAGGGCCCCAGGCCCCCGAGCGGCTCGCTCCCCGCACGCAGCTGCTCGAAGCGCGAGGCGTCGTCCGCGACGGCGAGGGTGGGAAGGAGGAGCAGGGCGAGGACGAGGCGGCGCACGAAAACTCCAGGAAGGAGAGGAGACCGTGCATCTTGCCACCGCGCCCGAGCGGCCCGGCGCGTCAAGTTCGTGTGCGCCCGGGTGGAGATTTTGACTACATCTCCGCACCCTGTATCACTCCAGGTGACACCACGCCCTGGAGGCCGCCGTCTTGAGAGAGCGCCGCTCGCACCTTCGCTTCGACAAGGTATTCCCCGTCTACATCTCGACGGACGAGGGGATGACCCGGGGGATCGCGCGCAACATCAGCTCGGCCGGCCTCTTCGTGGAGACGCGCGAGGCCATCCCGCTCGGGGACCGGGTCCGGGTGACGTTCGCGGGAGAGGACGGCACGGAGATGACGTGCATCTGCGACGTGCGCTACCAGGTGGCGCTCCACTTCGGGCGTCGGGACGCGTCCGAGCGCACCGGCGAGGGCCACAGCCGCGGCGTGGGCTTGCGCGTCATCGCCTACGACCTCAACGACGAGCGGCCGCTGATGGCCACGGACCGCGCGCCGGTCATGCACTGAGGGTGCGCGGGCTGAAGAGTGCGTAGCCCATCGAAATGAGACGGCCCCACCTCCGGGATGAGTCCCTGGAGGCGGGGCCGCGGTGCTTCAGGTCCTTGTAGAAGGCGTTACTGCGAGAAGCCCTCGAGCAGGTAGTGGGCCTCGATGCGCTTGAGCGCGAGGATCATCGCGGCGCAGCGGGTGTCCACCTGCTTGCCGATGCAGTACGGACGGCTGTCGTGCATGTCCGTGCGGCGGCCGGTGTTGAGCGAGATGTCGCGGATGATGCGGTAGTTGCGCTTCATGGCGACCTCGAGCTTGGCGTCCACCTCCTGCTCGCTCCAGCGCTCCATCCGCTTGTTCTGGATCCACTCGTAGTAGCTGACCGTCACGCCGCCGGCATTCGCGATGATGTCCGGGATGAGGTCGATGCCGCGCTTCTGCAGCACGCGGTCCGCCTCGGGCGTCGTGGGGCCGTTGGCGCCCTCGGCCACGAGCTTCACCTTCAGCTTCTCGGCCACGTCGGCGGTGATCTCCCCACCCAGCGCCGCCGGGAAGAGGATGTCCGCCTGCACCTCCCAGAAGTCGCTCTTGGAGATGCTCTGCGCGCCGGGGAAGCCCATCACCGAGCGGCGGAGGTTCTTCGGATCGTTCAAGTAGGCCTGCAGCGCCTGCACGTCGATGCCGTCACCGTTGAAGATGGTGCCGTCCGCGTCGTTCACCGCGAGGAGGCGCGCGCCCATGTTCGCGAGGATGGCCGCGCCGTGGCTGCCGACGTTGCCGAAGCCCTGGAGGGTGAAGGTCTTGCCCTTCAGCGTCTGGCCCTTGTCCGCGTAGTAGTCCTCGATGCAGAACGCCACGCCCTGGCCGGTGGCCTTCGCGCGGCCCTCGGAGCCGCCGATGCGCACGTCCTTGCCCGTGACGATGCCGCGCATGTTGTGCCGCTCGCGCTCGCCGTCCGAGTACTGGCGGTACATCAGCGCCATGATGTCCCCGTTCGTCCCCACGTCCGGCGCCGGGATGTCGATGTTGGGGCCGATCAGGCTCTTGAGGCGGTACATGAAGCGGAGCGTGATGGCCTCAAGCTCCTCCTTGCCGTACTCGCGCGGATCGATCTGGATGCCGCCCTTGCCGCCGCCGAACGGAACCTCGGAGATGGCGGTCTTCCAGGTCATCTCTGCC
>JAKEEX010000173.1 GCA_022616315.1 Myxococcaceae bacterium | reverse complement strand
CGGGGTGCTGGCCTACACCCTGACCGTCAGCCGCGAGGCACTCACCATCACGGACGCGGAGCTGGGCGACGACAGCGGCATCATCGGGGCCGCGCTGCTCGCCGGGGGGTGAGAACAGCGCCCGCTTCCCCTCACCCCGTCCCTCTCCGAGAGGGAGAGGGGATGCGTGCACGGTGGCAAACGCAGACGGGCAGGAGTGGGTGACACGGCCGGGGCGAAACGCAACGCTCGCGCGCGCATGCACCTGGAAGATGCGTCCGTCGAGCCGACTCGCCTGACTCTCTGGGGCCCGGGCGCGGCGCTGGAGGTGCAGCATCCGCTGCCCGGCGTGCTCCGGCTCCGGCACTTGCCGTCCCTGCTCCACACCGGGTTTGCGCCGCGCGAGCTGCCACCGAAGGACTCCTGGGCCGTGGTGGGGGGTGCGCCCCGGCCGATGGACGTGCGCGAAGAGGGGGGCCTGTGGCGCGTGTCCGCAGGCGAGCTGGTGCTCGAGGTGCAGCGCGGCCCCTGCACGTGGCGGCTGTCCGACGCACAGGAGCGTGTGCTGGCGCGCTGCGAGTGGGTGACGGGCGACGCCGCGACCGACTACCCGGCGACCCGGTTCCACTCGCGACTTGCGCTCCACGCGCCACAAGACGAGGCGTACCTGGGCTTCGGCGAGAAGGTGGGCCCGCTCGACAAGCGCGGCATGCGCTTCGTGTTCTGGAACACGGACGTGCTTCCTCACCACCCGGACACGGACCCGCTCTACCAGTCCATCCCCTTCTTCCTCGCACTGAGACAGGGGCGCGCCTGGGGCCTCTTCCTCGACGAGACGTGGCGCAGCGAGGTGGACGTGGCCGCCGCGGACCCGCATCGCCTGGTGTGGGAGTCGCGCGGGCCAGAGCTGGACGTCTACGTCTTCGCCGGGCCGCACCCGGAGGATGTGGTGCGCCGCTACACCGCGCTCACGGGTCATCCACCGCTGCCGCCCCTGTGGAGCCTGGGGGCGCAGCAATCGCGCTGGGGCTACGAGACGGCGGACGAGGTGCGCAGCATCATCCGAGGCTACCGCGCACACCGCTTGCCGCTGGACTGCGTCTACCTCGACATCGACCACATGGAGGCCTACAAGGTCTTCACCTGGGACCGCACCCGCTTCCCGGACCCTGCGCACACGGCGCGCGAGGCTGCAGAGCAAGGCGTGCGGCTCGTCCCCATCATCGACCCCGCGGTGAAGGAGGAGCCCGGCTACGCACCCTGGGAGGAGGGGCGCGCGCGGGACTTCTTCGTGCGGACGGACCGCGGCGAGGTGCTGCTCGGAGACGTGTGGCCGCTGCGCGCGGCCTATCCTGACTTCACGCGTCCCGAGGTGCAGGCGTGGTGGGGCGGACTGCACCGGGGCTTCCTCGACGCGGGGATGGGCGGCTTCTGGCTCGACATGAACGAGCCCTCCAGCTTCGCCCTTCGCAACGCCGCGCAGAGCTTCAAGGTGGTGACCGGGCCCGCGACGGACCTCGGTCGCGTGGAGGGGCCCACGCTGCCGTACGACGCGCGGCACGGTGCGCGACGACACCTCGAGGTGCACAACGCTTACGCGCTCGGCATGGCGAATGGCACCTTCGAAGCACTGCGACAGCTGGCGCCCGAGCGGCGACCGTTCCTGCTCACGCGCGCGGGCTATGCGGGCATCCAGCGCTACGCGGCGGTGTGGACCGGGGACAACTCCAGCTGGTGGACGCACCTGGAGGCGTCCATCCCCATGCTCCTCGGGCTGGGACTGTCGGGCGTGAGCTTCACGGGAGTGGACATCCCCGGCTTCCTCGGGCGCGCCACCGGCGAGCTGCTCGTGCGCTGGATGCAGGCGGCCGCGTTCTTCCCGCTCTTCCGCAACCACTCCGCGAAGGGCACGCCACTGCAGGAGCCCTGGCGCTTCGGCGAGCCGTACCTCTCGCTCGCGCGCGAGGTGCTCGAGCTGCGCTACCGCGTGCTTCCGACCCTGTACACGCTGATGCACGAGGCCGCCGAGCTGGGACTGCCGGTGCTGCGGCCACTCGTCTTCCACGCACCGGAGGATGCGGAGGCGCTGCACGCGAACGACGAATACCTCGTGGGCCGCGACCTGCTCGTCACCCCGGTGGTGCGGCCGGGGCAGGCGCGACGCAGCGTGTACGTTCCGCGTGGGCGGTGGCTGCCGCTCCCGAACCTCGGGCCCCCTGGCTCCGTCCGCGAGGGTCCCGAGCACCTGCTCGTCGAGGCGCCGCTGGGGACGCTCCCGCTCTGGCTGCGCGAGGGGGGCGTGCTCGCCGTCACGGAGCCTGCACTTCACACCACGACCGCCCTCTGGCCCGAGCTCACCTGGCACGTCCACGTGGGGCCGGAGGTGAAGGGCGTGCTGTACGAGGACGCCGGAGATGGGTACGGGGCGGCGCGTCGCACCCGGCTCCGCGGGGGGACGGAGGGTGGGAGGTTCGTCCTCGAGCGTCACGTGGAGGGGGCGGTGTCCCCACCGAGGGACACGGAGACGCTTCTCCTGCATGGCCTCACCCAGCCGCGCGAAGTCACCGGGGCACGTGCGTGGGACGTGGAGGACGGGACGCTGCGCGTGGTGGTGGACGCGGCGTGGGAGCGCATCGAGGTCCTCTTCTGACGCCGCGCGCGATTGATGCCCGGTGGATCTCCGGTCGATACTCTCGTCGTGGCCCGGCGGCAGGCCGGAGGGCGCCGGGAAGAGAGGGAAGGCCGCTCCATGAAGCTGCTCCCCAGAGGCTTGCTCGTGGTCTGTGCGCTCGCCGTGGCACCACTCGCGGCGGGAGCCCAGGCCAAGGGGGCCCAGGGCACATCACGCGTGTCGTTGCAGGTGGGTGCCCAGCACACGCTGGACGTGCCTGGCCTCGCGCGGGTCACGGTGGGCGACCCGGCGGTCGCCGACGTTCGCACCGCCTCCTCCCGCCTCACGGTGAAGGGCATGGCACCGGGCCGCACCACCCTGACGGTGTGGGTGGGCGAGGCGCGCACGACGTACGAGGTCGTCGTGCGGTGACCGGGAGCCGCGGGCTTCGCTCGCTCCCCCTCACCCCGTCCCTCTCCCAGGGGGAGAGGGGAGAGCTCCTCAGCTATCGAGCAGGAACGTGTAGGTGTAGTTCATCGTGGTGGAGACGGGCTCTCCACCCTTGGTGGCCGGGCTGAAGCGGAAGTCGCGGATG
>JAKEEX010000172.1 GCA_022616315.1 Myxococcaceae bacterium | reverse complement strand
GAGGAAACGCTCGCGAATCATGCCGCGGCAGATGAATAGACTGCATACGACTTCGGGATGCCAGCGAAAGATTCGACGTACAGCGCCGATCCCGGAAAGAGTTCCAACATGCGATTGCGAGTGAGCACGCGCGTATCAGCAATCATGTCGCTCCAAGCAGGGAGTTTTGCGTGCCAGCGCCCAACGAACCATCGCCGCAGACTTTCCGGATAGTACCACCAGAAGGGCATCCCGGTGTGCGCCTCCACTGGGAACCCTTTGGCCGGGGTTTGCACCCAGTATCGCTTGCCCAGGCGGAGGACTGTCTTGGCAAATGCAGTCTGCCGGGCTTCGTCGCCCACGTGCTCGATGACACTGTTGCTAAACACCACATCAAACTCCCCCTCACCAAACTCTTAGACGTCGCACGCATCACCCTCGATGAAGTGTGCTCGGTGGTGGGTCGGGATCTCTCGGCCTGTCTCTCCGGGAAGATTGAGAAACGTGATGTCGAGCGACTGCGGGACGGAATTCCAGATTCCCGGTCGTCCCCCAAGATCCAGAATGCGCAAGCCGGGTTGTGGTTTCACGCGCTCCAAGAACACTTGCATGCGACGACGACGCACTGTCGGTTGAATGACTTCCTTTAGAGACTGGAATCCATCGAATCTGAGGTACTTGAGCCGCGACTGGTTCATGGAGCGCCCCCCCTTCCTGACGAGTCTGATTCATCCGATGATGTGCAATCAAGTTCAAGCGCCTCCGTCCGACGATTTTCTGAGACACCTCGTCGGGAAGTTGTCTCCTCTGCGTGAGGTGGATGTGAAGAATCAGCGGACGCAGAGGAGGTCGCCGGACCTTATCGTGACCAGCCCCGCCTTCACGCGAGACCTTCTTCGGCCACACATCAAGAGGTAGCACGTGGAGAAGGGGTGACTCGTGCGGACGCTCGGAAAGGTGAAGAGGACCTTCACGGGACGTGCCTGAGCAGGACTCCGCCCGTGCTTCAAGGTGCGGGGTGCACGCGCAGGTAGACGGCTCGGTAGAGGGCCTCATCCGAGTAGGGCGGCATCGCTTCCACCCCATCGTGACGGAGACCGCCTCGGTATTTGACCCAGACCCGGTTGCCTGCAACGTCCTGCCAGAAGCGGTCGCCGTTGGACGCGATTACCTCGGCCAGACTCGAGGTGGGGGCGAGCCCTCGCCTGTACGGGGCAAGCGGACTGCCCGGAGGCAGTTGCTCCACCGACTCGTAGTGGTACTGCGAGGTGAGGTAGGCGGCCGCCGGCCGAGTCCCGTCGAACGCCACCGCGAGGAGGAAGGCGTCCTCTTCCCGCCATGCATTCTCCACGGTGAGCGCCACGTCGGTGGGAAGGAGTCGGCCGGGGAACTCCAGCACGTAGCGGCCTCCGGTGCGGGCCGCGAAGTGGCGCATGCTGTTCAGTTTCGGGGCGAGCTCGCCATCCCCCACCTCCCACACACCCACGGACGAACCCGCCTCATCCTGCCGTTCGACACGGATGGGCATCCGCGGGGTGAAGCGCGAGTTGGCCTTGTCCAGCACGAAGCTTCCAATTCCGTAATAAGGTCCCTCACACGACTGCCCATTCTGTCCCGCGGGAAGCACCGGCGTGCACGCCGCCCCGTGGGTGAGGAAGGGCTCGTCATACACCCAGTAGCGACCCGCCGGCCCGAAGTAGCCGTGTGCGTCCCACAGCGCTCCTGCGAGCGTCCAGTTCTCCTGCCGCACCACCGGCGCGCGGAAACCCGGGTGCGAGCGCACCAGCAGGTTGCCGGGGTTGCGCACGGGGCCCTTGTCCACCGCGCGGATGTAGTAGTCATCGGTACGGAAGACACCGCTCGGACGGCCCGGGACGAAGTCGAAGCCGACGAAGACGTTGTGGTCCAGGTCGAAGGAGCTGTGGTAGCTGGCCACTCCCACGGGTGCAACTTCCGAGGGATAGGGCGTGGGCGTGTTGAGGCTGCGCCCAACGATGAGCGAGCGCGTCAACCGTCCGTTGCTCCCCGCTCCCGCGAAGAAGGTCCCCACGTTGTCGGCGGACACCCACTCCTCGTAGTCGGGGAGCGAGCTGCGGTTCCAGAAGCCGTGGTCCGTGTTCTTGTAGGTGGTGATGCGCCGCAGGCGGAAGCGCAGGCGCCTCTCGTAGCCAGGGGGCTGCCCGTCCTCGGTGGGCACATAAGCATTGGGTTCCACGGCCCCCTCTTCGGTGACGGCAATCCAGTCCAGATTCAAGCCGGGCGCGCGGTTGGAGTGCGCGACGTTGCCCTCGAAGGTGCCGAACGCGAGGTGCTCGGGCCTCAAGGGCACGGCGGTATTCATCCCGCGTGGCCTGCGCGGGAAGGAGAGCCAGAAGCCGTTTCCCTGCGCATCCGCAGCCACGTTCTCGCGAAGGACGTTGTCCGGGTTGGTCACCCAGAAGCCGGAAGGACCGCCCTGGAACACCTCATCGTCATGCAGCAACAGGCGCTTCTCCGGCGCCGGGGCGCGCACCCGCAGCACGAGATTGCGCTCGAGCAAGTTGCGTCGCTCCACCGCGTCCTCGAGGAACACCGCGTGGCCCCGGATGTCGAAGCAGATGTTGTCCTGCACCTGAGCGCCGTTGGTGCCGTGAATGACGATGCAGCGGTTGAGAGAGCCCACCACAGCGTTGCGACGCAGGACGATGGGGCCGGATGCGCGCTCGGCCCCGTCCGCGGTGTAGGAGAGCAGATGGAGATGCAGCGGATAGTGTCCGAGCCGACCTGCCTTGCCCACCCTGTTCAGCTGCACGCCGTCGATGGCCGCCTGGGCACCCTCGCCCATCACCATCAGGTCCGCTCCGAAGCCGTCGTCTCTCCAGCGCGAGTCGTCCGGTCCCTGCACCACCACGTTTCGCGTGACGTTGCCCACCTCGGCGCGCTCGTCCAGCACCGTGGGTGTGGGCGACGCCGGCGGGACGAAGGACGGGTCCGGCTCCAGTGACATGCCCGCACCGGTGACGTACTGCAACTTGCCCCAGCGCGCCGAGTGGAGCGGCGTAGTGAGTGACACCCGGGTTCCCGAGACGGCCGCCACCACCATCCGCTCAGTCATGCTCCGGCCGTAGAAGTCGGTGGGTGCCACCACCAGCTCGTCTCCGGAGTGCCAATCCACCGGGTAGCTCAGCGTGAGCTCGGACGCTCCCGCCTCCGCATGGTCCCCGAGCCGCGTCCACAGGACCCGCGGGGCCTGTCCACAGAGCTCCAGCCGCCCGCCCATCACGTGCAACCCGCGCTCACCCTCCTGCAGACCGGTGAGCGTGAACACCGCACGATGACTGAAGGGGTGCTGCGCGGACCCCACGTAGAGTCCACCATGCACGTGGATGGACGTCGCCTTCAGCTCCAGGTCCTGCTCGGCGAACTCGAGCTCGCCTTCGATGGTGAGCTGTCCCAGTTCGGGCGGCTGCTCGTCCAGGAGAACTCGCCGTCCGTGCGGGATGGTGACGGCGGCGCCCGCCTGGGGCTTGGCTCCACCCCACGTCGCCGGGTCGCTCCACCGCCGCACCTCCGCGGTGGATGGGCGGGGAGGAAGCTCGGCGCATGCGCTCGGCAATGGTGGCGGAAATGGCAGCGCGCTCACCACCGCCATCGAGTTCGTGCAACCCGTCGCAGCGCCGAGCAACTGCATCAAGCTCAAGCAAGCGCGCCGAGGCAGGAAGTTGGAGCGGCTCATCGTGGAACACCCCCCACGCCGCACAGGCACACGGCGCGGCGCGACCGTAGGCGAGTGCGAGCGCATCACGCAAGCAACGATAGCGTATGGCTGCAGCGCAACGTCTTGCGGGTGAGCGGCGGCGTGTCCCCGCTCGCTCACTCCACACGACCGCGGGACCAGTTCTTTTCGAGGGAGTGGTCGGACCGTCGCGGACCAGGTTCCGGAACACACTGGACACCCCGTCGGGTGCCTCATGAAACCAGGGAGGTTCACACGCAACAGCGCGAGGTCGTAGGCTGCGATGCCGTGCTGCAGCATGGCGGAGCGGGCAGGTGCAGGCCTGTTCCGAGGGGGGGATTCGATGCGACGCCAGCGCTTGAGCCTGCGACTCCTCGGCGTCGTCGCGCTCGCGGCCTGTGCCGGCACTCTCTCCAGCGGGCAGGGTGATGGGGATTCGCTGGTGTGCGGTGTTGGCGGCGCGGATGTGAGCGATGTCGATGCCGGTGATCCGGAAGATGGCGGTGCCGACGCGGGAGATCCGGACGGTGGCTCCGAGGACGCCGGTGACTCGGAAGACGGCGGTCACGACGCCGGTGACCCTGACGGTGGCGGTGTGGATGCCGGAGAGCCGGAGGATGGCGGTGTCGATGCAGGAGAGCCGGAGGATGGCGGTGTCGATGCAGGAGACTCGGACGGTGGTGATATCGATGCAGGAGACCCGGACGGTGGTGGTGTCGATGCAGGAGAGCCGGAGGATGGCGGCGTCGACGCGGGCCATCCGGACGGTGGCTCCGAGGACGACGGCGGCGTGGATGGCGGCCCAGGCCCCTCGTCCTGCCTGAAAATCATGCCGCTGGGCGACTCCAACACCGTGGGCGTGGATGGCGGCTATCGGGATGGACTCTTCGCGAGGTTGACCGAAGTCGGCTGCGCAGTGGACTTCGTCGGCTCCCAATACGACGAATCAACCGACGTCGAGGACAAGGACCACGAAGGCCACTCGGGCTTCAACATCGGAAGCATCCGCGTCGGTATCGATGGCTGGCTCGCGGCCAATCCGCCGGACTACCTGCTCGTCATGGCCGGGACGAACGACGTCGCGTGGGAGTGCGGGCGGCCTGTCCAGGAAATCGCCGCCGAGCATGCAGAGCTCGTGGACCGCATCCAGACGCAGCGCCCGGGCGTCTGGGTAGTGGTGGCCTCCATCCCTCCCCTCAGCTCGCAGGTGATCGGCCCCTGCAATGTGGACCGCGCTCAGCTCGCTCAGGAGCTCAATCTCGCGCTGCGCGCCGATGTGGAATCACGCCAGGAATCGGGCCAGCGGGTGAAGTTTGCCGACGTGTTCTCGGCCCTCACCGTGTCGGACCTCACGGACGGCGTGCATCCGTCCGAGGAGGCGCACGAGAAGGTGGCAGAGACATGGTTCCGGGCGCTCCAGACCATCACGACCTGTGCTCCCACCTCCACGTGTGGGCAATGACCCTATGTCGTCCCCTCCGAACCTGACACCCGAAACCATGGGCCCATCCGTCGGCGTCATCATCGTGAATTACCGGACGGCGAAGCTGGTCATCGACTGCCTGCGCTCGCTCGAGCAGGAGGTCGCGGCGAGCTCCGCCACCCGCGTCGTCGTGGTCGACAACGCCTCCGGGGACGGCTCGCCCGAGCACCTCTCCGAAGCCATCCGGACGAACGGTTGGTCCCACTGGGCCTCGGTCCTCCCGCTCGCCGTCAACGGGGGCTTCTCCGCGGGCAACAACGCCGGAATCCGTCTGCTGCGCGAGGGCCCCGTCGAGCCGGACTGGTTCTGGCTCCTGAACCCGGACACCGTGGTCCACCCCGGCGCGCTCGCCGCGCTCGTCGAGCGCGGACAGAGCGAACCAAAGGCGGGCATCGTCGGGAGCCGGCTGGAGGACCCGGATGGCACTCCGCAGCACTCGGTGTTCCGCTTCCACGCCCTCCTCACCGAGCTGGATGGTGCGCTCCGCCTCGGCGTCTTCTCGAAGCTCATCCGGCCGCGGGCGCTGGTGCTCCCTCATCCCTCACGGGCGTGCACCGCCGAGTGGGTGTCCGGCGCGAGCCTGCTCGTCCGCCGCGAGCTGCTCGACGAGGTGGGCCTGCTCGACGACGGCTACTTCCTCTATTACGAGGAGGTGGACTTCTGCCTTCGGGCGGCTCGTGCGCGGTGGCAGTGCTGGCACGAACCGACGAGCCGTGTCGTCCATCTCGTCGGAAAATCCACGGGCGTGGACCCCTCGGCAATCGTGCGGCGCGTGCCACCCTACGTCCTCGAGTCCAGGCGCCGGTACTTCGTCAAGAACCACGGCTTCCTGTACGCCGCGCTCGCCGACGCCGTCTGGGTGATGGGGCACCTCGCATGGCGGCTGCGCATGTGGCTGCAGCGCAGGCCCACGCGCTCTGCGCCCCATGTGCTCCGGGATTTCCTCGGGCACAGCGTGTGGATGCGGGGGGCCCGCGGATGATGCTCGTCGCTCTCCTCACAACCGGTCTGGATGGACGCTGGCAGCCAGGCATCGGAGACCCGTCGGTGATGGGATGGGTGACGGAGCTCGCGTACCTCAGCACCTCGCTCCTCGCTCACCGGGCATCCGCATCGGCCCGTAAGCCCGCGCGCGTCGCGACGACGGTCGCTCCCTTCGAAGCCGCAGTCGACAGGCGCCTCTCCGTCTTCTGGGGGTTCGCCGCGGTCGCACTGCTGCTGCTCGGGGTCAACAAGCAGCTCGACTTGCAGACCTGGTTCACCGAGGTGCTGCGCGACCTGGCGCGTGCTCAGGGATGGTACGCGGTGCGCCGGAGCTACCAGGTCTTATTTATCCTCGCGGTGTTGGCTGGCGGCGTCGTGGGGATGGTGACCGTGGGGTACGCGCTCCGGGGCGGCCTGCGGCGGGTCGCGGGGGCGGTGTCCGGGCTCGGGCTCGTCGTCGTCTTCGTCATCGTCCGCGCCGCATCGTTCCACCACGTGGACCTCTGGATTGGTCGCGGCCCGGTGCGCCTGAACTGGATCCTCGAGCTCGGTGGCCTTGCTCTAGTCGGCGTGTTCGCGTGGCGTTTCTCGAGACCGCGCGGGCAACCTTGACGCTCCAGGGAGCGCCGCCGACAATGCGCGACGCACCCCGAGTGTTTACGCGCGACGCGTGAGGCTCTTGGCGGGGGGGAAGGCTTCAGGTGCAATCCATCGTCGTTCCACTCGAGGGAAGCACCTCGTCAGGCCGCGCCCTCCCGCTCAGTGCCCGCCAGAGTCTCTTCTGGCTGGACGAGCAGCTCTTCCCCGACGCGCGCTATTACAACACGGCGCTCACCGTCGTGCTCGACGGGGCGCTCGATGCAGACCGGCTCGTCCACGCGTTCGCACAGACCGTCCTGGACCTCGATGCCCTGCGCATCGCCGTGGACCCCGTGAGCCCGGTTCCCCGCTGGTCCGAGGGGGAACCGAGGCCGCTCGAAGTGCTCCCCATCACCGAGGGGGAGGTGAAGGCCTGGGTCGCAGCGCGCACTGCCCTGCCGCTGGGGAAGGGGGGCCGCCCACTCTGGGACGCGGCGCTGCTCCGGGTCTCAGCCGAGCGCCACATCCTCTGCGTATGCCTGCACCACCTCATCGCGGACGGGCTCTCGGCGATGCTGCTCGTCGAGCACCTGGCGGAGCGGTATGCCGGGAGGACGCCCGCGCCCGCAGCGTCGTTCCGCGACTACCTCGAGGCCGAGGCCAGGTACCGCGTGTCGGACCGGGCCGCGAAGGACGCCGCGTACTGGGAGCGGAAGCTCGCAGGTGGCTCGCCGCCCATCCGCCCTTACGGCATCACGCGGACGGACACCTCGGTTGCGCTCGCCAGGGAGAGGCGGGAGCTGGCCGTGGAGCATGCCTCGCGCCTCGCATCGCTCGCGCTGCAGGCGCCGTTCGACACGCTCACGGCACCGCTCTCGCGGTTCGTGGTGCTCGCCACGGGTGTCGCGGCGGCGCTCTACCGCGTGAGCGGAGACCGGGAGGTGCTCCTCGGCGTGCCGTTCGGCAACCGCTCCGGGCCGTTCGTCCGCACCTTCGGGCTCCTCATGGAGCAGCTGTTCCTCAAGGTGAACATCGAAGAGGGTGACACGTTCCAGACTCTGGCCACCCGGGTGCGCGCCGAGCTGCTCAAGGCCCTGCGCCACGGGCAGAGCTGCGTGGGCGAGCGGGGGGTCCACTACGTCACTCTCAATCTCCTGCCCCATCCACCCACCCGGTTCGCGGACCTCGAAGCCTCGGTCTCCCTGGACCCCCTCTTCACGCTGCCGGAGTCGGCGGTGGGCCATGGAGATTTGCGCAACACCCTCGGAATCCAGGCGTTCGACTTCGACGAGGGGCCCCTTCACCTGAAGCTCGACTTCCATGCCGCCACCTTCGAGCCACGGACGCGGCGGCGCCTGCAGAAGCATCTGCTCCGCATGCTGGAGGCGCTCGCTGCGAGCCCGGGGGCACGCCTCGACTCCGTCGAGCTCGTGGACGAGGAGGAGCGGGCGGTGGCGCTCGCGGTGGCGGACGGACGGTACCTTCCGGATGTGCCGCCCGACGTCGTGGAGCAGCTCCGCATGCAGGCGCGCCGGCGTCCCGACCACGTGGCGGTCTCGAGCGCACAGGCCACGCTCACCTACGCACAGCTGGAGGTGCTCACGGACCGGCTCGCGGGACGGCTGCGGTCTCTCGGCGTCGTCCCCGAATCGCGCGTGGGCGTCGCGGTTCCGCGCGGCGCGCACGAGCTGGTCGCATTGCTCGGGACGCTCAAGGCCGGTGGCGCCTACGTCCCGGTGGACCCGTCGCACCCGGTCGAGCGCGTCCAGGTCATCCTCGAGGACGCTGCCCCCGAGGTCTTCATCGCACCGGCGTCGTCCCCACTCGGTCCTGCGCTTCCAGCCACGACGCAGTGGCTGAAGCTGGACGACCTCGCAGAAGCGACGGAACGCTTCGAGCCACTCCCGCCCGGCGAGCGTGCGCATCCGGACCAGCTCGCATACATCCTCTTCACCTCCGGCTCCACCGGGCGCCCCAAGGGTGTCGAGGTTCTGCGGGGCGCCTTCTCCAACTTCCTGCGCTCCATGGCCCACACGCCCGGGCTCTCGGAACACGAGCGGCTGCTCGCCGTCACCACGACCACGTTCGACATCGCCGGACTCGAGCTCTTCCTGCCGCTCTGGGTGGGCGGCACCGTGGTGATTGCAGACCGGGAGACCGCCGCGGATCCCTCCCGACTCCGTGCACGCCTCGATGCGGAGTCCTTCTCGGTGATGCAGGCCACGCCCACCGCGTGGCGGCTCCTGGTCGACGCCGGCTGGAAGGGGAGCGCCGGGCTCCGGATGTTCTGCGGTGGAGAGCCACTCAACCCGGACCTCGCCGCGACGCTCCTCGAGCGTGGCTCCGAGCTGTGGAACCTCTACGGGCCCACGGAGACCACGGTCTGGTCGACGCTCGAGCGCGTCGTCCCCGGCGCAAGGGTCACCATCGGGCGCCCGATCGACCGGACGCGCCTGTACGTGCTCAACCCCTCACTGCAGCTCGTCCCCCCGGGCGCCGTAGGCGAGCTGTTCATTGGAGGGGACGGGCTCGCGCGCGGCTACCACGGCCGTCCCGAGCTCACCCGCGAGCGCTTCCTCCCCAACCCGTTCGTCCCGGGCGAGCGCGTCTACCGCACGGGTGACCTCGGGCGGTTGCGCGACGACGGCCGGTTCGAGTGCCTCGGGCGCGCCGACCACCAGGTCAAGGTGCGCGGCTTCCGCATCGAGCTCGGCGAGGTCGAGTCCGTGCTTCGCGCCTCGCCCGGCGTGAATGACGTGGTGGTGATTGCGGACAGGCGTGAGGGGGCCGACGCGCGGCTCATCGCCTACTGGACCGGGGAAGCAGACCGCCAGGCGCTCCTCGAGCGGGCGCAGCACGCGCTTCCGCCGTACATGGTGCCGTCTGCGTACGTGCGTCTCCCTGCGTTTCCGCTGACGACGAGCGGCAAGGTGGACAGGAAGGCGCTCCCGCCTCCCGCCGCGGAGGCCCGCGACGAGGTCATCGGCCTCCGTCCCCGGAACGACGCCGAGGCGCGCCTGGCCACCGTCTTCAG
The DNA here is from genome assembly GCA_022616315.1 of Myxococcaceae bacterium. Lineage (GTDB taxonomy): Bacteria > Myxococcota > Myxococcia > Myxococcales > Myxococcaceae > JAKEEX01. Next base: position 4,429 of record JAKEEX010000172.1, on the reverse strand, counting down.
CGAGGTCCTGGGAGTCGCGGCGGTCGGAATCGACGACGACTTCTTCGCCCTCGGCGGCACCTCGGTGATGGTCATCCAGGCCCGCGCACGCGTGGAGCAGGAGTTCGGTGTCCAGCTTCCGCTGCACGCCTTCTTCGAGACACCCACGGTCGCGGCGCTCGTCGAGAGGCTCGGTGCGCCCGCGGACCCGTCCGCCCCCATCGTCGCGCGCCTCAGGCGCGGACGTCCCGGGGTGCCTCCGTTGTTCTGCCTCCTCGGCATCCAGCTCTACCAGGACCTCGCCCTCGCGCTCCCCTCGGAGCGTCCCGTCTTCGGCATCCACGTGCCCATGCGGTGCGTGCGCGGCGTGTGTCCCCCGCTCCGTGTCATCGCCGAGCAGTACGTCGACATCATACGACGGCACCAGCCGCACGGGCCGTACCACCTCGCGGGTCTGTGCTTCGGTGGCGTCGTGGCGTTCGAGGCCGCGCGCCAGCTGGAGGCACTTGGGGAGTCCGTCGCACTCGTGGCGGTGTTCGACGGACACCTGCCGGGTGCGGTCCGAATCGACCGCAAGGCGCAGCTTCGCGGACGGCTCCGGAGCCTGGTCACCGCTCCCGGAAGTGCGCTGGCGAAGGTGGGTGCTCGCCTGCGCTCGTTCGGCCAGCAACTGGGTGCGCTCCTCTCGCAGGGTGGTGCGCCGGACCTCGAGGACCTCCCCATCGGGGGTCTCGTCGTGGAGGCCGAGGTGCGCCGCTACGAACAGACGATGACACGTGTCAGCGCTCGGCTCGTGGCGTTCCGCGCAACGGGCCGGCCGTTGCCCGCGTGGGAGGACCTCGCACCGGATCTCGGCTGGGGGAGGTTCGCCGACGTCGAGGTCCATGAAGTGCCCGCGGATCACCTCGACATCGTCCGGCCGCCGCACGTCGCGGAGGTGGCGAGCCGCATGGTGCTCGCGCTCGACCCGGGAGCGCCCTCCCGGACTGCGACAGCCGCGTGACGGCCCGCGGGATTCGCGGGCCATGGACTTGTGGGCTACCCTTTACACCCGGAGGACGCACCTGATGCACAGCTTAAGGCCCGCTCCCGAGTTGCCTCTTCCAGAGGACGCCGTGCAGGACTACGGCGGTGCCGAGCCGTCTCGCGGCGCCACGGTCCTGGAGTGGGCCTCGCTCGTCCTCGTCGCGGCGGCGCGTCGGAAGCGCCTCGCGGTCGCGGTGTTCCTCCTGGGCTTTGGCGCAGCCGTCACCTACTTCGTGCAGCGCACGCCGCTCTACCGCGTGGAGGCGAAGATTCTCGCGCAGCGAATGCTCGCGCTTCCCTCCATCGTCCAGCGCTCCGTCATCGACGAGGAGCCGACGCGCTCGGCGCGCGAGCTGATTCACCGGCGTGACAACCTGCTCAACCTCATCAAGCAGGCGAACCTCCCCGTCGAGCCTCCCGTGAAGGTGGGCGAGCCGAACCTCGGGCTGCGCGTTGGTGCCTCGTGGTTCCCGGGTGCCTCGCTCGGGGAGCAGGACCCGCTCAACGCGCTCGCCGTCGAGCTCGACAAGTCATTCCTCGTCACGACGGACGAGAACACCATCACCATCCGCATCGACTGGCCTCATCCCGAGCAGGCGTACCACCTGGTGGAGTCCGCCCAGCAGAACTTCCTCGAGGCACGCCACGTCCAGGAGATCACTGCCCTCGGTGAGATCATCTCGGCCCTGCAGGTGCGCGTGGCCTCGCTGCGTGAGCAGCTGGAGAGTGTCACCGAAGAGGTGCGACGCGAGCTCTCCCGCGGAAGTGTTGCGGCTCGCGGCGCCACCACGCGCCCCGCCGAGTCCGACGAGGAGGTGGTCCGCCTGAAGTCCGCGCTCGACTCCAAGGAGCGCGCTCTTCGGGACCTGGAGGAGATGCGGCGCCGTCGCCTCGGCGAGCTCCAGGCGCAGCTCGCCCAGATGCTCGGCGTGTACTCCGAGGAGTTTCCGGGCATCGTCAGTCTCCGCCAGGAAATCGCCGCCATGTCGAGCGAGTCCCCGCAGATTGCCGCGGTGCGCGCCGAGGAGGCCAAGCTGCGTGGGGACTACAACGCCCGGGTCGCCGAGATCCGCCGCCAGCAGGCTGTGACCGCCGGCGGTGCGGTTCCGACCCGCTCCATCGAGGGCCTCCGGCTCGAAGAGGACGAGCGTGTGCTCGAGGCACGTGCGCAGTACCAGCAGATGCTCGACCGGCTCATCGCCTCCCAGGTGGACTTCGACACCGCCCGTTCGGCCTTCAAGCACCGCTACAAGGTCATCTGGCCCGCCCAGACGCCGAAGGCACCGATCAGTCCCGACCCCTTGAAGGTCCTCGGTCTGGGAATGCTGGGTGCCCTGATGCTGGCGCTTCTCGCGGCTGCCTCTCCCGACCTGCTCTCCGGCCTCCTGTTGCAGCGCTGGCAGCTGGAGCGCGGGCTCGGCCTCCCCATCCTCGCGACCGCGCGCCGCTCCGGGTCCGCGGCCAGTGGTCCGGACGTGCGCCGCGGCCTCATCCTCCACAGCTGGCAGCTCGAGAAGAAGCTCTCCCTGCCCCTGCTCGCCGAGCTGCGCCGCACCCGGCGCTGAACTCCGGGGTGCGCCCCACAAGCGTCAGGCCTGGCGCGCGCGGCGCATCATTCGACGACGAGGCATCCGGCGATTCGCTCCCGGCCGATGAGGGACGTGGTCCGGCGCACGGCCTCGGACCGGCTGCGTCCCATTTCCACGCAGAGCACCACCACGTCTGCCTCACGCGCGACGAGGACGCCGAGGGACTCCACCGTGACGGGCTGCACGGCCACGACGAGCTTTTCGCGCGCGCCTGCCTCCCGCAGCGAGCGGAGACGGTGAACGAGCGCCTTCGTCCGCGCGCGCTCCGACGTCTGCGTCCCCTCACCCGCGCCGCCCAGGCCGTCGGCGAGAACTGCGGTCACCGGCACGTCGGCGAGCTGCGTTCCGATGTCGGCGAGCGCCCTGGCCATGTCACCCACCGAGGCCTCGCGGTCCACCGGGACAAGGACCAGGGACCTCCACTGCCGCTGAGCGAGCGAGAGCCAGAGCTCCTGGGAATCCCAGGCCCTGGGCTCCGCGTCCTGAATGCCATCCTCCGGGTCCTTCGCCGCCGGCTGCTGCAAGACTTCGCTCAATGCACCCCTCCCGCGCACGGCTCGAGCTCGCTGGATCGTCACGATAGGCGATAAACCGGTCGAACGCCTTCCGGGGGCTCCATGTCGGCCAGGGGATGGCACGGTCATGAATGCTCCTCGCCCCCTTGTGCTTTCGTCTCCGCTTATGTAGGCAGGGATGCGCAACGTCGTACCCGGAGGGGGGGCACATGCGGAGCTGGCTACCGGCGGTTGCTCTTTTCTTTGTCCTCGCAGGTGCTGCGGACGCTTTGGCGGACGGCGGTGGATCCAGGGGCAAGCGCCAGACGAACGCGCGCCGGCACAAGGCGCCGGAGCCCGTGACGCTCGCGGCGCTGGGCGTGGGCGCAGCCCTTCTCGTTGCGGCGCGCGGGGCTTTCGGCCGGAAGGGCTGAGCAGGCCTGGATGCACTCCTCCCTCCTCGTCCCGCTCGCCGCTGCAGTGGCCTGCCTCCAGGTGGGCATGACGTTGCGGTGGGAAGGCGTCGTGGAGCACCAGGGGGCTGTCGCAGTCGGCTGGTTCGGTGCGCTCTGGCTCCTCCTGGAGCGGCGCCGTGCGCAGGGGGTGAGGCTCCACCTCGCCGAGGCCATCCTGGGCGCCTCCCTGGTGGGGTGCGCCTGTGCCGTCACGCTGGTGACATGGGAGGGGTACCGAGCGGCCCATCGGCTCCTGCCGCTCGTTGCGGGCTTGGGGCTTGGCCTGCTCGCGTCCGGTGTTCGCGGCCTGCCGCAGCACGGGCGGCTGCTGGCGGTGCTGGGCGCAGCGCTCCTGTCACCGCTTCCCTCTGTGGTCCGTGAGCGCGCGGCGTTCCTCGAACCCACGGCCGCCGCCGCGAAAATCCTGGTGCAGCTCGCAGGGACGCCCGTGGCGCGCGAGGGCGTCCTGCTCATCGTGGACGGGGGGACGGTGGAGGTGACTCCGCTCTGTTCGGGCCTCAAGCTGGTGGGTCAGCTGGGTGTCCTGGCGCTGCTGCTCCTGTGCCTCTTCCGCACGACGGCCCGTCAGAAGGTGGGCGTGGTGCTGGCGGCAGTGCTCGTCGGTTTCTCGGTCAACGTGGGCCGCGTCGCCTTCCTCACCCTGATAGCAGCCCATTCCCCGGACGACTTCGCCCTCTGGGACGGCGAAGGCTTGAGGTCCAACGTCTTCCCGCTCGTCGGGACGCTGCTCGCCGCCTCCGTGTGGTGGTTCCTGCTCGGTGGTGTGCGGGGCCTGCGCGGTGCCTCCAGTGGTCCTCAGCCACCGACGGCCGCGCGGTACACGACCCCCTCTCCTTCGAGCCTATAGGCGCCATCCGCCGCGCTC
>JAKEEX010000171.1 GCA_022616315.1 Myxococcaceae bacterium | reverse complement strand
GGAGAGGGGGAGTTGGGGCGGAATGATTACGGGTGCTCGGCCGGCGCCTCTTCCCACGGACGCGTGGTCAGCGCCTCTTCCACGTACTCGAGGTGGCGGCGTACGTCCGCGAAGTTGCGCTCGATGACCGCGCGCATCTCCACCGTCCACTCCTCCTCGAGCGCGCTCCGGTAGGCGCGGTTGGCGAGCACCGTGTTGCCCTGCATGGCGTGAAGCGCCGCGGTGGTGCCCAGCATGGACGTGGCGGCAGTGAAGGCCCTGGCCATCCGCCCCTTGATGTCCGGACGCTGGCGCGGGGTGCCGCCCATCTGTCGAACGAGCGCGGACAGCTCCCGGATGTGGCGCTCGTGGTCCGCCCGGAACTCCGCCATCTTCCGGCGCACCTCGTCGTTCTCGATGTGCGGGATGGCGGCCTCGTACCCACCCAGCGCGTCGTGGTCCAGCGCGATGAGGTCGTTCAGCCGCTCGATGATCTTCCTCAGGTCCTGTGCCATCGGCCCTCCAGCGCGCACGGGGAGGAGGGCCCTGCACCTCGACAGGGCCCGCCGCACGCCGGCCCCAAGGTGGGGATGCGGATGCACGGCTGCCATGGCCCCGGAGGAGGTGTGGGGCCACCGCACCGCAGCGTCAGGGCAGGCAGGCGAGCTCACGGACCCGAGAGCCCGAGCGGACGCCGGCGCCCCCGTGGACGCCGACGCTCACCCAAGTCACTCGTCGCCGCGCGGGAACTGGGTGGGCCCGTCATCCCCGGACTTGCCGTGGCCACACGCGCAGTCGGCGCTCGCCACCTGGGTCCCACGCGCCATGCTCGCGCAGTGGGGGCAGCTGCAGGCGGCGCTCGCGGAGGCACTCTGGACGCCCTCCCCCATTGCTCCGTGCGAGCACCCACATCCATCCTTCTTGTCCTTCTTGTCCTGCGCATCGACTCCAGGCGAGCCGTGGTCCTGCTCCTGGAGCGAACTGCTCGAGGTCGCGGGAGTCTCGCGGGTACCCCCGCTCGTGGTGGCGCAGCCAGTCAGTGTTGGCAGCGCGGTCGTGGAGAGGACCAGCAGCAGGGTGCGCAGCGTCATGGCGGAGCTCCTCCGAGCTCGAGGGGAGTGGGCAGTGTGGCTCGGTCGGAGCGCCCGCCACGCGGACACGTGACCTCCGCGGGGACAAGCCTCCATCGTTCCGTTCCGCAGCCGACGCTCACATCGTCCGGGAGGCGGAGTCCGGAGGGCCTCGCGCCTCGTCCTGCCTTCCCACTTTGCTGGCGTCCAGGCGACCGCCTGCCGCTAGAGTGGGCCTCCATGTCGGGACGGGAGGCCATCCGGGGGTCCGCGTACAGGCTCCTCTTCGAGGCGGAGCAGGACGGCACACGCTTCTTCCAGGTGGCCGTCGTGCACGCGAGCGGGGAGTGGGAGGCGCACGCGCTGGTGGAGGCCTTCCTCGCACGCGACGGTGCGCAGCTCATCCAGGTGGACCCGGAGGAGACGCGGCCCGTGGACGTCCCTGCCTTGCCGCTCGCGCAGTACGTGGACGCGGAGCTCGGCGTGGTGGAGGTATCCGAGCGCCTTCGCGTGGTGACGGAGCACGCGGATTCGCGCTCTCGTGGTGCTGTGCTGCACTGAGCTCGAGGTCAGCGCTCCCTGTCGTCCGCGCGGGGCCGCTGCTCGCGACGTCCCTGCCAGTCCTCCCGCCGCATCTCCTCGTACTGCGCGCGCTGTGACTCGTCGAGCAACCGCGCCGCTGCGCTGTCCGTTTCCTCGCGCACGACTCGCAGCTCCTGGCGCGCGTCGCGCGGCGTCTTTCCCCCGCCCCGCGCCTCCTCGAAGAGTGCGTCGCGGCGTTGCTCCTCGGCATCGAGCAGCTTCGTCAGCTCCTGCTGCTGGCTCGAGCCAAGACGCGCCTCGGAGAAGAAGCGCTCCAGCCGGGCCTTCCGCACTTCGGCGGATGCCCGCATGCGCGCCTGCATCCGCTCCGCCACCAGCTCGTCCTGCGCCGTGCGCACGGCATGTTTGAATTGCTCGCGTCCCTGCGGGTCGTCCATCAACTCGCCCGCCATGAGGCTCTGCACCTCGGCACGCAGCTGCTCCACCTGCTGCGTCAGCGCGGGCGCATCACTTCCTGCCGCGACCGTGGGTCCACCGCCCGCCGGCACCACACGGCCGCGCTCGAGGGCAGAGGCCCGCTGGGACAGCGAGAGCGCGGTGGCCTCGAGGTCGCCCACGCGCCGCTCGAGCGCGTCGAGCTCGTGACTGGTGGGGATGTCACGCAGCTCGGAGGCGGCGGGCACGGTCGCGTCGCCGCGCCCGCGCAGGGACACGGCCATCGCCGCCAGGGACAGCACCACGGCACTCCAGGGAAGGATGCGGTTCATCACGGCCTCGGGACGCAGGGTGGAGCGACTCTATTCCGCGCGCGCCCGCCTGCCCGCTCTCCGCACGCCGCTCGCGGTCCGGCGGTGAGCTGGTAGGGTCCGCGGCCACACAACCCGCCTTCCGCAAGAGCCTGGAGCACGCCGTCATGGTGTCCGCCATCTTCAATCCCTCCCGCTGGCGCCCCGTCGAGGGCTTCAACTTCAAGGACCTCACCTTCCACCGCGCGGTGGACCAGGGCACGGTGCGCATCGCCTTCAACCGGCCCGAGGTGCGCAACGCGTTCCGCCCGCGCACGGTGGACGAGCTCTTCCAGGCGCTCGAGGCCACCCGCTTCATGACGGACGTGGGCTGCGTGCTCCTCACGGGCAACGGCCCAAGCCCCAAGGACGGCGGCTGGGCCTTCTGCTCCGGCGGGGACCAGCGCATCCGCGGCAAGGACGGCTACAAGTACGAGGCCGAGGACCGCCGGCTGGACCCCGCAGGCCTGGGGCGCCTGCACATCCTCGAGGTGCAGCGGCAGATCCGCTTCCTCCCCAAGGTGGTCATCGCGGTGGTGCCGGGCTGGGCCGTGGGCGGCGGCCACAGCCTGCATGTCGTGTGTGACCTCACCATCGCGAGCAGGGAGCACGCCCTCTTCAAGCAGACGGACCCGGACGTGGCGAGCTTCGACAGCGGCTACGGCTCGGCGCTGCTCGCGCGCCAGGTGGGTCAGAAGCGGGCGCGCGAGGT
>JAKEEX010000170.1 GCA_022616315.1 Myxococcaceae bacterium | reverse complement strand
GCCGGGGCTCATCATCCGCTGTGCACGCGAGTCAGACATCGTCGCAGCCGTGGGCTTCGCACGAGACCACGGCCTCGAGCTCGCGGTGCGTGGAGGCGGACACAACGTGGCGGGACGCGCCATCGCCGACGGCGGTCTCGTCATCGACCTCTCCGCCATGCGGCGGGTCACCGTCGACCCCCGGGCGCGGACGGTCACCTCCGGAGGAGGCGCAACGCTCGGTGACGTGGACGGCGCGACGCACCCGCTGGGGCTCGCGACTCCGCTCGGGCTCGTGGGGGCAACGGGCCTCGCGGGCTTCACGCTCCACGGAGGCTACGGCTGGCTCTCTCGCCGCTTCGGCCTTTCATCCGACAACCTCGTCTCGGCCTGCGTCGTCCTGGCGGATGGACGGGTGCTCCGGGCGAGCGCGGACGAGGACTCGGACCTGTTCTGGGCGCTGCGGGGTGGCGGCGGCAACTTCGGCGCGGTCACCTCGTTCGAGCACCGGGTGTATCCGGTGGGGCCCAGCGTCTGGTTCGGGATGGTGGTCTACCCCCTCGAGTCCGCGGACACGGTGATGCGCATCTTCCGTGAGTCCATGGCGCAGGCGCCCGACGAGCTCGGGGCACTGATGGTGTACTGGAGCGCACCCGAGATACCGCAGATTCCGGAGGACGCTCACGGGACGCCGGTGCTCATCGTCCTCCTGGTCTACACCGGGGCACTCGAGGAGGGTGAGCGGGTCATCGGGCCGCTGCGACGCGTGGTCCAGCCTCTCGCCGACCTGTCCGCGGTGACGTCCTTCACCGAGGTCCAGCGCTTCTTCGATGCGGACTACCCCGCGGGCCGGCTCTACTACTGGAAGTCGAGCTACATGCCCGAGCTGCCGGACGAGGTCCTGGCCGGGCTGAGCCGCCAGACGCTGCGGCGTCCCTCGTCCCTGAGCTCCATCGACGTCTGGGGCCTCGGGGGCGCCATGGGCCGCATCGCAGTCGAGGAGACGGCCTTCGCGCGTCGAGACTCACCGTTCCTCATCGGCGTCGAGGGCAACTGGGACGAGGCCTCGATGACGAAGGCAAACATCGAGTGGACCCGTGAGACCCTCCGGAGTGTCGAGCGCTTCGCGCGAGGTGGGACCTACCTCAACTTCCCCGGCTTCGCAGAGGAGGGCGAGGCCCTCGTCCGGGGCGCGTACGGTGCCAACTACGAGCGCCTGTGCCGCCTGAAGGCGAAGTACGACCCGGACAACCTCTTCCGGGGCAACTTCAACATCGGGCCTGCCCATCCGTCCTGAGCCACCGCTCCACGCAGACGCGGCTGCAGTACAGGCGCTGGTGACTGCAGGTCGACACCACGTCGTTCCACATGCGCGCTACGGGAACCAGGAAGTGGGCCACCTGTTCGCCGGCTGGAGGTGCCTCGCGGCGCACGACCCAGGCAAGGATGGAGCGGCGTCAGTCTTCGAACGCTCCGCTCCGCCCCCACCCAGGAAGTTCAGGTGAACAGCTCGAGCAGGTCCTCGCGCGTGAGGGCCGTCGCGGCGGACGTCTCGCTGAGGGCCGCCTCGAACAGGGCGCGCTTCTTCTCCTGCAGCTTGAGGATCCGCTCCTCCACCGTCCCCTGCGACACGAGCCGGTACACCATCACCGGGCGCTCCTGACCGATCCGGTGCGCACGGTCCGCCGCCTGCGCCTCCACCGCCGGGTTCCACCACGGGTCCATCAGGAACACGTGGTCCGCCGCGGTGAGGTTCAGCCCCGTCCCGCCGGCCTTGAGCGACATCAGCATCACCGGCTTGCCTTCCGGTGACTGGAAACGCGCAGTGACTTCGCCGCGGTTGGGCGTCGATCCATCGAGGCGCTCGAAGGCAATCCCCTCCTTCTCGAGCGCCGGCCCGATGAGGTCCAGCAGCGACGTCCACTGGGAGAACACCAGCGCCTTGTGGCCCTCGGACACCGCGGTGTCGAGCGCCTCGACGAGCGTCTCCACCTTCGACGACGACGTCGCGTGCTGTCCCGGGACGAGCGCGGAGTGGCACGCCGCCTGACGCAGCCGGAGCAGGGCCTCGAGCGCCTTGAGCACGCTGCCGCCCTCGTTCAGCAAAGCGACGACCTCCGCGCGGGTTGCAGCCATCACCGCGTCGTAGACGGAGCGCTCGCGCTCATCCAGCGACACGTGCATCACGGACTCGGTGCGAGGCGGCAGCTCGGGTGCGACGTCCTGCTTGAGGCGCCGGAGGATGAACGGCCGGATGCGCCTTCGCAGCCGCGCTGCGGTCTCGGCGCTCCCCTCCGTGATGGGCCGCGCCACCTTGTCCTCGAAGTGCCTCCGCCCTCCGAGCAGGCCCGGATTCGCGAAGTGCATCAGGCTCCAGAGCTCCTCGAGCCGGTTCTCCATCGGCGTTCCGCTCAGGCAGAGACGGAAGGCCGCGTTCAGCCCGAAAGCCGCGCGCGCGACCTGGCTCTCCGGATTCTTGATGGCATGGGCTTCGTCCAGGACGACCGTCTCCCACGTGCGCCCCGCGAGCACAGCCGCATCCAGCCGCAGGAGGGAGTACGTTGTGAGCGTCACGTCGGCAGCCTCGTCCAGCACGCGCCCGGGCCCGTGGTACACGGACACGCGCAGCGACGGACGGAAGCGCCTGAGCTCCGCCTCCCAGTTGGGGAGCACGCTGGTGGGGCACACGACGAGGGAGCGGGACGTCAGCGTGCAGATCGTCTGCAGCGTCTTTCCGAGGCCCATGTCGTCCGCGAGGATGCCGCCGAGCCCCGTGCTCCTCAGGAAGCCGAGCCAGCTCACGCCCTGCTCCTGGTAGTGGCGCAGCGTCGCGTTGAGGTCGCCAGGGAGCGTCGGTGGCGGGAGCTTCTCGAAACCCTCCACCAACGGCGCCAGCCGGTCGAGCCCGGGTGGTGGCGGCTGCTCGAGCGTCTCGCACAGCGCGGCCAGGTCCGGCAGGGCGTGGTTGGCGACGTGGCCATCTGCTTGGCGCGCGGCCAGCAGGTCCGCGACGCGCTGTCCGTTCTTGTCGAGCCACGCCCTGGGCAGAGGCGCCCAGCCTCCACCGTCCAGCGGAACCAGCCCCAGTCCCTCCGTCCACGCGCGGATGACCGCCTCCGCGTCCACTGTCTTCGCAAGGCCCTTGCCACCCTCCACCTGGAACTCGAGCGTGAAGCGCACGTCGAGAGCGCCCGCACCAGGAGTGGCCGCCTCCACCTGGAGCGAGGGCTGCAGTCGGACGTCAGGACT
>JAKEEX010000169.1 GCA_022616315.1 Myxococcaceae bacterium | reverse complement strand
GCCCTGCATGATGTTGCCGCCCGTGAGGCCGTACACCCGCTCGAGGTCCTGCGGCGCGAGCACCTGGTAGTGGAGCACCGACCTGCGGAAGTTCGGCGCGTATTGGGTCATGAGGTCGATGCAGCGCTCGGCGTAGCGCCTCTTGTTCTCCTCCAGCGTCACCGCGTCCGCCGCCAGCGTGTTGGGGAAGTACTGGGTGAACATCGACATCACGTGCTGGCCCTTCGGCGCGATGGTGTCGTCCAGCGCCGAGGGGAGCGTGGCCTCGATGATGGGACTGTCCGAGATGTAGCCGTACTTGGCCTTGTCGAAGGCCTTCTCCACGTACTCCCGCGTGGGGCAGAGGTGGATGGTGCCGCGGTGCTGCGGGCCGGGCGTGTTCCCCGGGAGGCAGCTGAAGTCCGGCACCTCCGAGAGCGCGAGGTTGATCTTCGCGCTGCCGCTGCTGTAGTCGATGTTCCGCACCGCGTCGGCGAACTCGGCCGGCAGCTCGCGGGGGTCCATCAGCTTCAGGAACGTGACGTTCGCGTCCACGCAGGAGACGACCTTCTTCGCGCGCAGCTCGGTGCCGTCCGCGAGCACCACGCCCGTGGCCGTCCCGTTGGCCGTCAGGATGCGCGCGACCGCGGCGTTGGTGCGGATCTCGGCGCCCTTCTCCTTCGCTGCGCTGGCGATGGCGTTGGAGAGCGCGCCCATCCCGCCCTTCACGTAGCCCCAGACGCCCCGCACGCCGTCGCACTCGCCCATCACGTGATGGAACAGAACGTATGCGGTGCCTGGCATCGAGGGGGTCGCGAAGGCGCCGATGATGGCGTCGGTCGCGATGGTGGCCTTGAGCTCCTCGGACTCGAACCAGCGGTCGAGGATGTGGTTCGCGTTGCCGGTGAGGATCTCGATGGCCTTCTGGCCGTCGGTGCCGAGCTTGCGGAAGGCGAGCCCCATCCTGAGCAGGGCCAGCAGGTCCCGGGGCTTCGTGGACCAGGGGTTGGGCGGCGTCTGCTCCAGCGTCGGCTCGAGGAAGTCCGCCACGCGCTCCAGCATCGCCTCGAACTTCGGCAGGGCGTCGGCGTCCTTCCTCGAGAACTTGGACACCTCCCGGTGGGTCAGCTCCTTGTCGGGGCCCATGAGGAGGGAGCGGCCGTCGGGGAACGGCGTGAAGCTCGAGGGGCTGCGGGGCAGCATCTGGAAACCGTGCCGCTTGAGCTCGAGGTCGCGGATGATCTGCGGCCGGAAGAGGCTGTTGACGTAGCTGGCGGTGGAGACCTTGAAGCCGGGCCAGAGCTCCTCGGTGACGGCGCACCCGCCGAGCACCTCACGCCGCTCCAGCACGAGGACGGAGCGGCCCGCGCGGGCCAGGTAGGCGGCGGTGACGAAACCGTTGTGGCCGGCGCCGATGATGATCGCGTCGTAGTTCTTCTTCATGGCCCTCTCGTTGGGTGACCGGGTGCGCACCTTCACCGGGGCGACGTTCACCCGCTATATTCCCGAGAATATGTCCGAACCGGTCCTTCCGCAGCGAGCTCGTGTGGTCATCATCGGGGGCGGCGTCATCGGCACCTCCGTCGCGTATCACCTGGCCCACATGGGCTGGAAGGATGTGGTGCTCCTCGAGCGGGACCGGCTGACCTCCGGCACCACGTGGCACGCGGCCGGCCTCATCGTCACGTTCGGCTCCCTGTCGGAGACGTCCACGGAGATGCGCAAGTACACGCGCGACCTCTACAGCCGGCTGGAGGCGGAGACCGAGCTGTCGACCGGGTTCAAGCCGGTGGGCTTCATCGAGCTGGCGTCGGAGCCGGACCGCCTCGAGGAGTACCGCCGGGTGTCGGCGTTCAACCGCCACTGCGGCGTGGACGTGCACGAGCTCTCCGCGGCCCAGGTGAAGGACCTCTTCCCGCTCGCCCGCACGGACGACATCCTCGCCGGCTTCTACGTCAAGGAGGACGGGCGGGCGGACCCAGTGGGCGTCACGATGGCGCTCGCCAGGGGCGCCCGCATGCAGGGCGCGAAGATCCTCGAGGGCGTGGCGGTCACCGACGTCCTCCAGAAGCGCGGCGTCGTCACCGGCGTGCGGACCAGCCACGGCGACATCGAGGCCGAGTACGTCGTCAACTGCGCCGGCATGTGGGCGCGGCAGCTCGGGGCGAAGTCGGGCGTCAACATCCCGCTGCAGTCCGCCGAGCACTACTACCTCATCACCGAGAAGATTCCGGGCCTCTCGTCGTCGTGGCCGGTCATCGAGGACCCGGCCTCCTACGGCTATTACCGCGAGGAGGTGGGCGGGCTCATGATCGGCCTCTTCGAGGCGGAGTGCGCGCCGTGGAAGGTCGGGGGCGTGCCCGAGGACTTCTCGTTCGGAGAGATCTCACCCGACTGGGACCGCATGGGCCCCTACGTCCAGAAGGCCATGGAGCGGGTCCCCGTGTCGCTCGAGACGGGCGTGCGCAAGTTCTTCTGCGGGCCGGAGAGCTTCACACCAGACCTCGCGCCCATCGTCGGCGAGGCGCCGGAGCTGAAGAACTACTTCGTCGCCGCGGGCATGAACTCCATCGGCATCCTGACCGGCGGCGGCCTCGGGCGCGTGCTCGCGCACTGGATCATCAACGGACGTCCCGACGTGGACGTCACGGGGTTCAACATCGACCGGCTGCACACCTACCAGGCCAACCCGGAGTACCGCCGCACGCGCACGGTGGAGTCACTGGGCATGGTCTACCAGTGCCACTACCCGACGCGCTCGATGCAGACGGCGCGCGGCGCGAAGAAGTCGGCCATCCACGACCGGCTGGCGGCGCAGGGCGCGTACTTCAAGGACGTGAGCGGCTGGGAGGGCGCGGACTGGTACGCGCCGCGCGGTGTCGAGCCGAAGGTCGAGCGCCTCTCGTGGGGACGACAGAACTGGTTCCCCTACTGGCAGGCGGAGCACGAGGCCACGCGGGAGGGCGTCATCCTGATGGACATGTCCTTCATGGCAAAGTTCCTCGTGCAGGGGCGCGACGCCGGACGGCTGCTCAACCACATCTCCGCCAACAACGTGGACAGCTCTGCGGGCCTCATCACCTACACGCAGTGGCTCAACGAGGGCGGCAAGCTCGAGGCGGACCTCACCGTCACGAAGCTCGATGACGAGCGGTACTGGGTCGTCGCCTCGGACACGGCGCACCGCCACACCGAGACGTGGATGCGGCGGCACTTCGGTGATGCACACGCGTTCGTCACCGACGTCACGTCCGGCCACGCGCAGATCAACGTCCAGGGACCGCGCTCGCGTGAGCTCCTCCAGTCCGTCACCACGGCGGACCTGTCCAACGAGGCGTTCCCGTTCCGCACGGCGCGCGAGATCGACATCGGGTTCGCGCGGGTGCTGTGCATCCGCATCACCTACCTCGGCGAGCTCGGCTACGAGCTGTACATCCCCACCGAGCAGGCCGTGCACGTGTACGACAGGCTGGTCGAGGCGGGACGCCATGTGGGCCTGCGTCATGCGGGACTGAAGGCGCTGGCGAGCCTGCGCATGGAGAAGGGCTACCGCGACTACGGGCACGACATCGACAACACGGATTCGGTGCTCGAGGCGGGGCTGGGCTTCGCGGTGGACCTCAAGAAGCCGGGCGGCTTCCTGGGGAAGGAGGCGGTGCTCGCAAAGAAGGCCGAGGGTCCGCTGAAGCGGCGCATCGCGCAGGTCCTCGTGAAGGACCCGGAGCCCATGATGTTCCACGCCGAGCCCCTGCGGCGGAACGGCAAGTCCGTGGGCTACATCCGCGCGGCGTCCTACGGCTTCACGCTCGGGGGCGCGGTGGGGCTCGCGATGATCGAGGCGGGCGAGCCGGTGGACCAGGAGTGGCTGGACAAGGGGACGTGGGAAGTGGAGATCGCCGGGAAGCTGTATCCGGCGGTGACGTCCCTGAGGCCGCTGTATGACCCGGAGATGAAGCGCATCAAGAGCTAGGGACTACCGGGAGCGGTCCCGCTCCCGGCTGTCCAAGCGCGACTACCGAACAACCCCTGAACGGTGCGCGCTGCCCCGACTACTGCGCCGCACCTGATGCGCTGGCAACCCCGGCCGCCGCGGGCGCGGTCCGCTTGAACACCTCGCCGCCCTTCATGACGAAGGTCACCTTCTCGAGCTCGCGCACGTCGCGCAGCGGGTCACCCTCCACGGCCACGAGGTCCGCGAACCGCCCCGGCTGCACGGAGCCCACCCGGTCCGACCAGCCCAGGAGGTCCGCGGCGTGCACGGTGGCGGCCTGGATGGCCTGCATGGGCGTCATGCCCCACTCGACCATCTTGGCGAACTGCTTCGCGTTCCAGCCGTGGGGGTAGACGCCGGCGTCGGTGCCGTACGCCAGCTTCACGCCCGCGCGCACCGCCTTGCGGAAATTCTCGCGCTGCGTGCGGCCCACCAGCGCCTCCTTGGCCAGAATCTTCGCCGGGTAACCCAGGCGCTTGAACTCGGCCATGATGTAGTCGTCGTTGTAGACGTCCATGACGAGGTAGGCGCCGCGCTCCTTCGCCAGGCGGATGCCCTCGTCATCGATGAAGCTCGCGTGCTCCACGGAGGCGACGCCGGCGCGCAGCGCGCGCTTGATGGCCTCGGCGCCGTGCGCGTGGGCGGCCACCTTCCGGTCCCACATCGCGGCCTCCTGGACGAGCGCCTTGAGCTCCTCCTCCGAGTACTGCGGAGCGCCGACGGACTCCTCCTCCGACAGCACGCCCGCACCGGCCATCACCTTGATGAGGTTGGCGCCGCTCTTCACGTTGAAGCGGACCATCTTGCGCAGCTCGTCCACCCCGTCCGCCACGCCGGAGAACTGGCCGAACTTGAGGTACGGCGAGAAGCCGGTGTTGTCCGCGTGGCCGCCCGTGGCGCCGATGCCAAGCCCCGCCACCTGCAAGCGCGGCCCCGGGAGGGTGCCCGAGTCGATGGCGTTGCGCAGCGACACGTCGATGAACTCGCCCGCGCCGACGTCACGCGCCGTGGTGAAGCCCGCCTCGAGCGTGCGGCGCGCGTAGAGGTGCGCGACCACCGCGTAGTCGATGGGGCTCTTGCGGAACATGTCCTCGTAGTAGTTGCCCGGCTGCGAGGTGATGTGCGTGTGGGCGTCGATGAAGCCCGGCAGCAGGGTGGCCTTGCCCAGGTCGATGACCTGCGCGTCCGCGGGAATCTTCAGCCGCTGTCCCACCGCGGTGATGCGCTCGCCCTCGATGAGGACCACCGCGTCGGTGAGCGGCGCACCTCCGCGCCCGTCGACGAGCCGCGCGGCGCGGACAGCGACACGGCGCGGGGACGCGGGCGCATCCTCGGCGTGCGCGGCGGTGACGACGAGGGGCAGGACGAGGGTGAGGAGGCGTGCGAGCAGGTGTCTGGGTGCTTGCATAGACATGTCGGGAATGGAGAGGAGTGAGGCCAAAGTGGCGCCGTTATAGTACTCCGTCCCTCCTCCGGGCACCGACGCGTGCCGCCCCAATCCCCAGGCGAGACCCCATGTCCCACACCCTCCTCACCGCCCTCGGCCTGTCCGACCGCAACTCCGGCACCTACCTCGGCAACGGCGAGTGGTCCCAGACGTCCTCCTCGGCCGGCGACATCGATGTCGTGAATCCGAGCAACGGGCAGCGCATCGCCTCCGTGTCCTCGGCCAGCGCGGAGGACTACGAGACGCTGGTGCGCCGGGCGACGCAGGCCTTCACCGCGTGGCGTGCCCTGCCCGCCCCCCGGCGCGGCGAGGCCATCCGCCTGTGCGGCGAGGCGCTGCGCAAGCACAAGGACGCGCTCGGCTCCCTCGTCTCGCTCGAGATGGGGAAGATCAAGGCCGAGGGCGACGGCGAGGTGCAGGAGATGATCGACATCGCCGACTTCGCGGTCGGCCAGTCGCGCATGCTCTACGGCCTCACCATGCACTCCGAGCGCCCCGGCCACCGCATGTACGAGCAGTGGCACCCGCTGGGCGTGGTGGGCATCATCAGCGCCTTCAACTTCCCGGTGGCGGTGTGGTCCTGGAATGCGTTCATCGCCGCCGTCTGCGGCAACGTGTCCATCTGGAAGCCCTCGCCGAAGGCTCCGTTGTCGGCCATCGCGGCCCTCCGCATCTGCAACGACGCGCTGAAGGCCGGCGGCTTCCCGGAGGCGTTCTTCCTCTTCAACGACGGGAGCAACGTCCTGGCGCAGCGCTTCGTGGACGACCACCGCGTGCAGCTCGTGAGCTTCACCGGCTCGTCCGCGGTGGGCCGCGAGGTGGGCGCACGCGTGGCCCAGCGCATGGGCAAGAGCCTCCTGGAGCTGGGTGGTAACAACGCCATCATCGTGGACCGCACCGCGGACCTGAAGCTGGCCATCCCCGCCATCGTCTTCGGCGCGGTGGGTACCGCCGGTCAGCGCTGCACCACGACGCGTCGGCTCATCGTGCACGAGTCCATCGTGGACGACGTGGTGGCGAAGCTGGCGACCGCCTACAAGCAGGTGGAGGGTCGCATCGGTGACCCACTCCAGCCGGGCACCCTCATGGGCCCACTCATCGACGCGGCGTCGGTGAAGCGCTTCGAGGCCGCGGTGGAGAAGGCGAAGGCGGCCGGTGGCACGGTGGTGACGGGTGGCAAGGCGTTCGGGAGCGGGGGGCACTTCGTGCTGCCCACCGTTATCCGGGGCGTGGCGCCCACCGCCGAGGTGGTGCAGACGGAGACCTTCGCGCCCATCCTCTACGTGTTCTCCTACCGCACGCTGGACGAGGCCATCGCCATCCAGAACGGCGTGCCGCAGGGTCTCTCGTCCTCCATTTTCACGCAGGACCTGAAGCTGGCCGAGCAGTTCCTCTCGGCGGCCGGCTCCGACTGCGGGATTGCCAACGTCAACATCGGCACCTCCGGCGCCGAGATTGGCGGCGCGTTCGGTGGCGAGAAGGAGACCGGCGGTGGCCGCGAGTCCGGCTCCGACGCGTGGAAGGCGTACATGCGCCGGCAGACCAACACCATCAACTACTCGGACGCGCTGCCGCTCGCGCAGGGAATCAAGTTCGACTTGTGACGGGGGTCGGTTTGTCCTCGTCGCCGTCGCCGTCGCCGTCGCCGTCAACGTCAACGTCAACGTCAACGTCAACGTGGACGTGGACGTGGACGTGGACGTGGACGTGGACGTGGACGTGGACGGCGACGTGGACGAGCTCCGGCCCCGAAATGCCGCCAATTGCGGCTTCCCTCAATCCGTCACTCCGTGACGAAGCGAGGCAAATGCCGACGGAACGGCACATCCCCGCGCGAGGGCTCCTCCAGCTCCCGCGCGTACCGGTGCCCGGAGTACACGGCGTGCACGATGAGCCCCGGCGCCAGCGCATCCCCGATGCACTGCACGCTCCGGATCCCCGCTCCTTCCCACTCCCCCTGCCGAGACAGCAGCACCTGGTGGAGCGCATCGTTGGGCAGACGCGCCGTCACCGTCACCACGGAGGCACACGCCACCTCCGACTCCTTCCCGGTCCAGCCGTGCTCCACGGTGACGGACTCCCCCGTGAAGCGCGTGACGTTGTGTGACGTCAGCATGCGGATGTCGAGCGCGTGGAGGCGCTTCTGGATGTGGCGGTACTCCAGCGTGTTCGCCGTCCAGGACGCGATGGTGTCGTCCGGAGTGACGTAGATGACGTGCCGTCCCTCCAGGCACAGCTTCTCCGCGAGCACACTGCCGTAATAGAAGCTGTCGTCGTCGAACAGGACGACGGGTCCATCCGGAATCCGCCCATCCATGATGTGGTCCGGCGTGTACACGTTCTCGCGCTCGAACCCGTCGATGGCCTGGCCGTTGCTCCGTCCGTACCCATCCCGCCGCCAGTGGCAGCCGGTGGCGAGCACCACGTGCTGAGCCCCGAAGTCCAGCACGTCCTGCGCACCCAGGCGGGACTCCAGGTACACGCTGACGTTGGACAGCTTCTGCAGCTGCGTGACGCGCCAGTCGCGCACGCGCGCCCACTCGGCGAGCCCCGGCAGGCGCGCCTCTCTCGTCACGCGGCCACCCAGCACGCGGTCCGCCTCTGCGAGGTGCACCTCGTACCCGCGCTGGCCGAGCGCCATCGCCGCCTCCAGGCCCGCGGGCCCAGCCCCCACCACGAGCACCTTCGCGTCCGACTTCTTCGGCGCGATGCGCTCCGGGTGCCAGTCCTTGCGCCACTCCTCGCCCATGGTGGGGTTCTGGGTGCAGCGGATGGGCGTGATGGTCAGGTCACCGGACACGCAGATGTTGCAGCCGATGCACTCGCGGATGTCCTCGAGGCGACCCTCTTCGATCTTCTTCGGAAGGAAGGGGTCCGCGATGGACGGGCGCGCTGCGCCAATCAGGTCCATCACACCGCGCCGGATGAGGCTCACCATGGTGTCCGGCGAGGTGTAGCGGCCCACGCCCACCACCGGCTTCGTGGTGACCTTCTTCACCCAGTCGATGAACGGCTCCTGGTAGCCCTCCTGCGCGAAGCGCGACGTCTTGGAGTCGTTGTGCCAGGCGGCGACGTTGACGTCCCAGAGGTCGGGCAGCTCGGCGAGCATGTGCACGACCTCCTTCGACTCGGAGACCTCCAGGCCTGCCGCACCCATCAGCTCGTCGGTGGCGAAGCGCAGCGCCACGCCGCAGGTGTCGCCCACGGCCTCCTTCGTGTCCTCGAGCACCTCGCGAAGCAGGCGCACGCGGTTCTCCAGCGAGCCCCCGTACGCGTCGCTGCGGTGGTTGCGGCGGCGCTGCAGGAAGTGCATGGGCAGCGACAGGTCGTGCGCGGCGTACACGTAGACGATGTCGAAGCCGGCCTTCTTCGCGCGCAGGGCCGCGTCCCGGTGCCACCGCCGGTACTCGCGGATGTCCTCCAGCGTCATGGCCTTCGCCTGGTGCGGGTAGCCGTACTTGAGCGGCTGGTGCGACGGCCCGAGGGCCACCTCGCGGGAGTAGAGGTTGGAGGAGGTGGGTCCGTTGTGCGCGAGTTCCACCGCCGCCAGCGCGCCGTGCGCATGCACCTTCTCGCACATGAGGGCGAGCGCCGGGATGTCGTGCTCGTCCCAGAGCCGCGCCTCCACGTAGGGCGTCACGTCCCCGCTCGGGTGGATCTCACACTCCTCGGTGCTGATGACCGCCCAGCCACCCTCGGCCTTCATCTCGCGCATGGCGGCATGGGCCTCGGGCATGCCGTGGCCCATGCCGTTGCAGTGGGGCACCTGGAAGAAGCGGTTCCTCGCGGTGACCGGGCCGATCTTCACCGGCTCGAAGAGGATGTCGTAGCGGGGGTCTCGAGACATGGAGGCCTCCTACTACGACGGAGCCTCAGCTCATGTCGCGCTTCCGGGGGCGCTCGCCTGCCCAGCGGCCATGGCCTGACGGCGCACCAGCCAGTACACCGGCCAGCCGGCGGCCATCAACACCGCGCCCCACAGCAGCGCCTCGGTGCCCGAGCCGTACAGGGTCCAGAGCGAGTAGAGGGCCGCCAGGACAGACGCCACCATCAGCGCCCGAGAGCGGGCGAGCTGCCCGCGCTGCATCAACCTCAGCGCGCCCAGGGAGCTCGTGAGATAGGGCACGAGGTTCGTCGCCGTGGCCAGCAGGATGATGAAGTTGAACGTGGCCACCATGCCCTTGCCGTAGTTCAGCATCACCACGACGGTGAGCAGCGCGCTGCTGACGATGAGCGAGATGGCCGGCGTCTTCTGCCGGGACTCGCGCGCGAACACGGCCGGGAAGACGCCCTGCTTCGCCATGACGTGGGCCAGCTCGCCCTGGAGCAGGATGAAGCCGTTGAGCGCGCCGAAGCCGCTGATGGCGGCGAAGAGGGC
>JAKEEX010000168.1 GCA_022616315.1 Myxococcaceae bacterium | reverse complement strand
GTACGTCTCGGGAGGGGTGAGCACGAAGGCGAGGAAGCGCAGGACGAACTCACGGTCCGTCATCCGCTGGGTCCGGATGGACCGACCGACCACCCGCTCGAAGGCAGGCGCCCCGGCGAGCCGCTCCAGCATCAGCGCCGCAGGGCCCTGGTTGAGCGCGTGCCGGATCTCCTGCGCCGAGAGCGGCAGGCCGCCGGTGTTGATGCGCTCGAAGATGTTGAACTTGAGGTTCGGCGGGGTCCCGGGCTGGATGAGGTAGACGATGAGCTGCGTCTCCTCGATTCGCCGCTGCAACGGCCGTGGCAGCTCACTGAAGCGCTTGCCACGGAGGTTGATGAGGAACTCCAGGCCGGTGAGCGCAAGGTCCTGGTCGATGATGAACCGCTTCAGCACGCTCAGCCGCTGGAGCCCATCCACCACGAGCCAGCGCTCCTCGTTGGTCGCGTCCATATAGAACGCGGGGAGCGGGATGCGGATGAGGAGCGACTCGATGAGGCGGCTCTGCGCGGCGTCGCTCCACAGACCGCCCGCCCGCTGGAACTCGGTCGCGAGGTCGATCTCCCTGGCACGAAGCCGCTTGACGAGCAGGTCGACCGTCAGTGGCCGATGTTCGATGCGGATCTGCGTCGGGTCGAAGGGCTCGGTGATGTCCGCGCCCTTCTCCTCCTCCTCGACTCCCTGGAGTGCCAGTGCCTCCGCCTCGTCGAGGTCCAACTCGGAGGGCACGCTGCTCGGATCGCCACTCATATGTCTCCCGGTAGCACGAAGCGGCTGCACCGCTCACGCCCAAACCACCTGAGCTTGCCACGGTGCCTGGCCGCCTGTGGGCAACCCTCAGGAATGGATGTGGAAGTGATAGCGTGCCCTCCTCCCGCCTCGGCCAATCCCCGCAGCGGCGGGGCCCACCGCAGCGAGCGTGGTGGAGTTGAAGTGAAGCCGAACAGGACGCCGAAGGAGCAGGGCCGCATCGTCAAGGCGAGCCCTCGAGGTCGCAGTGTGCGAGCGTCGTGGCGACGTCGCTCCCCCGCTTCACCGACCGCAGCCGCGAGCGTGAGCGCAGAGGTCCTGGAGCATGACGCTCGTCAGCCACCTGGACTCGAAGAGGTGCCCTGTTCATCATCTGCTCCTCCAGAGGAGCAGATGACCATCCAGCGCTACGACATCGGCCGCCGCTTCGCCTCTGCGGTCGTGCACAACTGCACCGTGTACCTCGCAGGCGAGGTGGCCGAGGACACCACCCAGGACGTACGCGGCCAGACCGCCCAGGTGCTGCGGCAGATCGACGCCCAGCTGAAGGCCGTGGGCAGCGACAAGACGAAGCTGCTCTCCGTGCAGGTCTTCCTCTCGGACATCCGATTCTTCGACGCGATGAACGAGGCGTGGGAGGCGTGGCTCGACCGTGAGCACGCGCCGGTCCGCGCCACCATCGAGGCACGGCTCGCCACGCCCGGGTACCTGGTGGAGATGATGGCCATCGCCGCCCTGTAGCGGCCGCGGGGCGGGGCGCGGTGTTCCTCGACCTGCATCGGAGTCGGCCCCGCCGGGCAGGCTGACCACCGTCCCATGTAGAGCCGCGGGCAGTGGCGCATCCGCCGCTCGCGGGAGCAGTGTAGCTCGGCGCACCCGACACACGGCGCTGCGCTCACAGTCAGTGCGTAGGGCTCGCGAGCTTCATGAGTGCCTGGTCCAGCTCGCTCCGCGTCTCGTCGTGCCCGCTGCGCTCGAGCGAGGGCTCGGGCGTCCGCCGAAAGTGCCGCTTGCGGTGGTAGCGGGCCAGGGAGGGGGCGTGACGTTTCATGATGCTTACGTCTGCATCGCGCCACGCGGTGGCGAACCAGCCGTGCCGGTGCTCGGAGGGCAGGCCTGCGCGCGGGATGACGGGCGGCGTGCTTGCAGGAGTCCGCGCTGGTGCCGACTTCGGAGGGGCAACCGCTGCGAAACAACACGCTCATGAAGAACGAGGAGGAGTCCCCATGCGTGCACTTGATGTGATGACGAAGAACCCTACCACCTGCACTCCCTCGACGCGTCTCGAGGAGGTGGCCCGCCTCATGGTGGAGCACGACTGCGGGTGCATCCCGGTCCTGGAAGGTGACGGAAGTCTCAAGCCCGTCGGCACCGTCACGGACCGCGACATCGTCTGCCGCACCGTCGCAAAGGGAAAGAATCCTCTCGAATTGACCGCGAGCGACTGCATGTCCCAGCCGTGCGTGACCGTCAGCCAGGACGCCGACATCAACGAATGCGTGGACTTGCTGGAGCACGACCAGATTCGTCGTCTCGTTGTCGTGGACGAGAACGGCAACTGCTGCGGCATCGTCGCCCAGGCGGACATTGTGCGGGCCATGCCACGTGATCTCTCCGGGGAGCTTGTCTACGAGGTGTCGCGCGCGAGCGAGGCGGCCTCCGCAGTCCACTGAGGGGTACGGCGCGTGCTGGAGTTGCTCACGCCGTTGCCATCCGCCACCACTGCCATTATCGCCGCCATGCTCGACGTGAGCAGCTGGGATGAAGAGGCGCGCACTCGCAAGAAGCCTGGCGCCAGTCCACGTGCGCCCCTCCTGTAGGCGTCGTGTTTCGTAGCCCCCCGAGCGCCTCGGATGGCAGAGTCCCGCGCCATGAAGCGCTACGACCTCGCGCCCCTCGTGGCAGCCCTCCTCGTCGCATGTGGTAGTCCCCTCCCTCAGCCGGGAGAGTCGGACGGCGGTTCCTTCATGGACGGCGGCGGAGGCGGAGACGGCGGCTCCGGCTTCAGCTGCACGGAGGGGCAGACCGTCTGCGACCTCCTCGGCAACTGCCGCTCGCCGCGCTACGCCATCGAGCTCGTCTCCGGGGACGGCCAGCAGGCGGAGTGGTTCCACTCCCTCGCAAAGCCCATCGTGGCGCGCGTGGTCAACTGTGACGGCATTCCCCAGGCGGGCGTCCCCGTCCTCTTCGAGGCGCCGAAGGGATGGCTGCTGGACCGCACGTCGGCGACGACGGACAGCCGCGGCGAGGTGCAGGTGCGGGCGCGCGCGGGCTGGCGGTACGCGGAGAGCGGCCTCGCCATCAACGGCCCCGATGAGTCGCGGCGCATGGCCCGCGTGAACATCAAGGCCCCTCCGCAGAAGTTCGCGTACTCGGCGCTCGGCGAGGAGCGCGTCCCCGGCCAGGCGGGCATCCCCGGCCTCTCCGTCTCGGGCCAGGTGGACGAGCCGCGCGGGATGGCCTGGGACTTCTCCGACCCAACGCTCTACGTGGCGGGAGACTGCCGCGTCATCGCCGTGGACCGCTACGGCTTCTCCCGCGTCGTCGCGGGCACAGGCGTGTGCGGCTTCTCGGGCGACGGCGGGGACGCGCGGACGGCCCAGCTGGATCGGCCCGTCGGGCTGGCGCTGGACGTGGGCGACTGGCTCTACATCGCAGACAGCGGGAACGGCCGCATCCGGGCGGTGAACCTGCAGACGGGGGTCATCGACACGGTGGCCGGGGGAGGCAGCGCGGCGGG
>JAKEEX010000167.1 GCA_022616315.1 Myxococcaceae bacterium | reverse complement strand
GAGGACCGCATCCGCATCACCGGCCCCAACGGTGCGGGCAAGACGACGTTGGTGCGCGCCCTGCTCGCGGAGGCCCACATCCCCCCGGAGCGCGTCCTCTTCCTGCCGCAGGACCTCACCGCAGACGAGGCGGCGCGCACGCTGGAGGAGGTGCGCGGCCTGCCCCCCGCCGAGCGCGGAAGAGTGCTCTCGCTGGTGGCCGCGCTCGGCGTGGACCCGGACCGGCTGCTGGCCTCCGCGCGGCCGTCGCCCGGCGAGGCGCGCAAGCTCCACATGGCGCTCGGGCTCGGGCGGCATGCCTGGGCGCTCGTGCTCGACGAGCCCACCAACCACCTGGACCTGCCGTCCATCGAGCGGCTGGAGGAGGCGCTCGTGGCCTACCCGGGAGCCCTGGTCGTCGTCACACACGATGCGCACTTCGCGAATCGGTGCACCTCCACGCGCTGGCACCTCGAGGGGGGCCAGGTGCAGGTGTCCTCGAGCTGAGGGGGCCGCTCGCCATCGACGCCGAGGGGTCAGCGATGCGTGCTCACTGGCCAGCACCGTGTCCAGGGGTGCCTGGACAAGGACACCCCGGTGATGGACGTTGGCGCCTTCGCCGACGTGGCCCGGTGGCGGGACGGATGCTGGGAGCTGGTGCCGTGGTGGAGAAACGCGCCGAGCTGCTGCGGCAACAGGTCCTCACCGCATGGCTCCTCTCATTCAACGCCGGCATGGTGGACGCCATCGGTTACCTGCAGCTCGGCCAAATCCTGCTCGCGAACATGAGCGGCAACACCGTCCAGGTGGGCATGGCCGGCTCTGCCGGGGCGTGGGGCGAGGCGCTGCGGAACCTCTGGCCTGTCCCGACCTTCCTGACGGGCCTGGTCGTCACCGGGTTGGTGCACGAGGTCGGACGGCGCCGCAGACTCAACTGGCTCTGGACGGTGCTGCTCGTCGAAGCACTCCTGCTGGCGTCCCTGGCCGCGCTCGGGACGACGCGGACGGGCAGGGCTGGCGCTCCCACGCTGCTGCTGGTTGCGCTGGGCGCAGTCGCCATGGGCATGCAGAACGCCAGCCTGACCCACGCGGCGGGTTTCTCTATCTTCACCACCCACGTGACGGGCACGCTCACCCGGTTCGGCCAGTCGCTGGTCGCGTTCATCTTCTGGGTGCGCGACCTGCACCGGCGGGCACCGCACCGCTCCTGGGCAGAGTGGGCACGCCTGGCAGCGGGCGAGCAGGAGGTGCGCGAGGCGGGACTGATGGGCGGCCTGTGGACGATGTTCCTCCTGGGCACGGCGCTGGGAGCGGCGGCGCACCGGCCCTGGGGGCTCGCCGCTCTCCTGCTGCCATGCGGACTTCTGTTCGTGATGGCGCTCCACCTGCGGAGGCGCCCGTTGCCCCCCCGGGAACGGATGCCCTCCTCCACGGAGAGCCTGCTCAGGTAGCGGCGTCCGCGCGCTCGGAGGTCGCACCCGGCGGCTCCGAGGGACCCGCTCGCGAGCACCGTTCCCAGTGCTCGCGAGCAGGCCCTGATACCTGCGTCAGGACGTCAGGCGTTCGGCTGTGGCGAGCCGTTCGCCAGCTCGGTCCGCACGGCCTCACCCACGCGCTCGCGGACCACCTCGGCGACCTGCTCGCGGACCTGCTCGCCCACGCTGTCCCTGACGGCGTTCAGGATGCGGTCGGCCTCCTGTTGCCCGAAGCCCTGGTTCCCGGCCCACGGCTCGCCCGCGGCTCCACGGGCGGCGAAGGCCTCGCCGAGCGCTCCCCGCACCGCCTCGCCGAGCCGTGAGCGCAGCCCATCATCCAGCTCGGAGCGGATGGCGCGGAGGAGCCGCTCGCGCAGGTTGTCCGCCAGGCGGCTGCGGATCGACTCGGCGAGCTGCTCCGTGTCGAACCCCATGCCCGGAATGCCCGGCTGCGAGC
The DNA here is from genome assembly GCA_022616315.1 of Myxococcaceae bacterium. Taxonomy (GTDB): domain Bacteria; phylum Myxococcota; class Myxococcia; order Myxococcales; family Myxococcaceae; genus JAKEEX01. The sequence goes on along the minus strand of JAKEEX010000167.1, from coordinate 1,884 downwards.
CGAACCGCGGCTGGAACCACGCTTGAGCGAGCAGCTCGCTCAGGCGCTCCCGCAGGACCTCCCGCGTCCGCTCGCCCACGGTGGAGGCGATGCGCTCGCGCACCCCGTCCGCGATGCGCTCGCGGATGGCCTCCGCGAGGCGCTCGGCGTCGAGGGGGCTGAAGCCGTACTGCTGTGGCCCCGGACGGGCCTGGAACCACGCAGCCCGCAGTGCCTCCGCGAGCCGCTCGCGCAGCACGCGCCGGGTCCGCTCGCGGAGCGCGTCCGTGAGCCGCTCCTGGAGCGCGTCCGCGATGCGCTCACGGAGCCCATCCGCCAGGCGCTCGGTGTCCAGCGGGTTGGGCCCCTGCTGGGCGCGCTCGGCCTGCACGGCGCGCAGCGCCTCGCCGAGCCGCTCCCGCAGCCCCTCGCGGGCCCCCTCCCGCACGCCGGAGGAGATGCGCTCCCGCAGCGCCTCCGCGAGGTAGTTGTTCGCCAGCTCCGCGATGCGGTCCGGCGTCTGCTGGAAGGACTGGGGGAAGCCGCTCCAGGCCGGGGACGAGGCCATCGCCGCGCGGAGCGCCTCGGGCAGCCGGTCGCGCAGGCCCTCGCGGACGCGCTCGTGGACGGCCGTGGTGATGCGCTCCTTGAGGGCGTCCGTCAGGCGGTCACGGATGGCCGAGGTGTACCGCTCGGGAGACGACGGCGCGAAGCCGTAGGGCGCGGCACCCATCCGTTCGCTGATGGCGTTGCGCACGGCCTCTCCGGCACGCGCCCGCACCTCCTCACCGAGACGATCCTCGAGCGCCGACGTCACGCTCTGGCGGACTGCCTCGGCGATGCGGCTGTGAAGGGACTCGCCGAAGAATTGCTGCTCCTGCTGCCAGAAGGGATTGTGGAACATCGAGCGGCTCCAAGAACGACGTGGGAACGGCGGCGCGGACCCCCGCACCGCCGCCGCGCACCATGGGCGGAGCTGTGTTCCCTTGAGAATCGGCGCGCAGGCCCACGGCAGCGTCGCGCGGTGGACCGGTCCGCCGTCCCGTGACGGGGTGTGATGCGTTCCGAACGCCAGGCCCCCCCTACCGGACACATGGGGCTCGGGCAGGGGGCACCCTCGTGGAGGACGCCCGATGCCGTCGTGCGTCAATGCAGCGCCCGGGTCAGGCCGCCCCCGTCAGGTCCCGCGCCGCCGGATGGCACCCACGAAGCGGTCGAGCGCGCGCGGGCACTGCCTGAAGAACAGCGACGGCTCGACGAGCTCCAGCTCCATGAGGCGCAGAGCGCCGTCCTCGTCCCTCACCATGTCCACGCGTGCGTAGAGGAGCTCTGCCGCATACGGCGCGAGGACCCCCTCCGCGAACGCGCGCTCGTCCCCGGCAATTGCCACCTCGCCGGAGACCTGCTCGACGCCGTCCGCGAAGCGGGGAGTCTTGCGGATGGCGTGGGTGACCTCGCCGTCAATCCAGACGAGCGACCGCTCGCCGTACGTGTCCACGGACGGCATCCAGCGCTGCACCATCGCATCGCCGTCGGCGACGAGCGCATCGAGGAAGCGCTGCGCCTCGTCCCAGGCGCCCTCCGCGAAGCGCTGCGTGCGGTACGAGCCCGCGGAGACGGTGGGCTTGATGACGATGTCGCGGAAGCCGCGCTCCCCCAGCACGTCGCGGAGGGTGCGCCTGCTCCCCCGTGTGACGAACTCGGTGGGGACGACGGCCACGCCGCGCGCGTCGAACTCGCGCAGGTAGGTCTTCACGACGTTCCTCTGCATGACGTGCGCGGGATTCAGGAGGGCCGTCTGCGCGGCAGTGCGGTCCACCCACGCGAGGAAGCCGTCGAGGTGCTTGTAGTAGTTCCACGTGGACCGCACCACGACGAGGTCGTGCTCCGCGAACGGCGCAGACG
>JAKEEX010000017.1 GCA_022616315.1 Myxococcaceae bacterium | reverse complement strand
TTGACCGTCACCACCTGAGCGACCGAATCGCACGGGGGCCATCTACTGTCGACCGGGACGGGCCCGGGGCTCCCGTTCGAGGAGGAGGGCTGTTGCATGCCACGTCGAACCACGAGCCGTTCCCGTAGGACCACCGCGCGTCGGGCGCCGGGCAAGAGCGTCCGGCGCCGCAGCACCAAGCGCACCACCGCACGCACCGCGCGCCGCAAGAGCGCCCCGCGTCGCGCCGCCGCCGGGCGGGTTGCCAGGGCTCCGGCGAAGAAGACGGCCCGCCGCGCGCGCCGCACCGTTGCACGCGCGGCACCGGCCCGGGCCCCGGCGCGCCGGAAGAGCACCCGGTCGCGTCGCTCCACGGCCTCGCGCCGTCGGTGAGTGAAGGGAGGGTGAAAGGCGCTTTGCCCTCACCCTGTCCCTCTCCCAGAGGGAGGGGGGAGATGCGTCCGCCTGCCAAACACGGCGACGACATTCCCCTCTCCTCGGGGTGAGGGGAGGGTGAGGGGCCGCCACTGCGTGTGCGTCGCCGTCAGTGCGTCGCGGCCGTGGCGTACACCGCGTCGCCGCCCACCACGGTGAGCAGCACCCGGCCCTTCAGCAGCGCCGCCGGGGCATCCGCCACCGGGTCCACATCGAAGGCCACGAAGTCCGCGTCCATGCCGGGCTTGAGCTGCCCGCGCCGCTCCTCGGCGAAGGCGGCCCACGCGGCGCCCGACGTGAAGCCCTCGAGGGCCTCCTCACCGGAGAGGCGCTGCTCCGGGAGCCACCCACCCGCGGGCTGTGCGGAAGCGTCCTGGCGCGTGCGCGCGGCGTAGAGGCCGAGCAGCACGTCGGGGCGCTCCACGGGGAAGTCGCTGCCCAGCGCGAGCACGGCACCCGAGGCCTTCAGGCGCTGCCACGCGTAGGCCCCGGCAATCCGCTCGTGGCCCACCCGCGCCTCCGCCCAGGGCATGTCGCTGGTGGCGTGGGTGGGCTGCACGCTGGCCACGAGGCCTCCCTTGCCCAGCCGCTCGATGTCCGTAAGCCGCATCACCTGCGCGTGCTCCACGCGGTGGCGCCCGTCCTTCGTCCCGGTGGCCTGCGCCGCGCGCAGCATGGCGTCCACCACCAGGGTGTTGGCCCTGTCGCCGATGGCGTGGGTGGCCACCTGGAAGCCCCTGGACATGAAGGCCTTCGCACGCGCCTCGAACTCCTCGGGCGCGAGCAGCAGGAGGCCCGTGTGGCCCGGCTCGTCGCTGTAGGGAGCGTGCAGCGCCGCGCCACGGCTGCCGAGCGCACCATCCAGCATCAGCTTCACCGCGCGCAGCGCGAGCCGGTCTCCCTGGAACGGGCCCTCGGAGAGGAAGGCCTCGCGGTCCGGGCCCATGCCGTCCGCCATGGCGTGGATGCGCAGCGTCAGCTTTCCCGCAGCGTCTAGCGCCTTCAGACGCTCGAAGACGCGCCTGCTGACGCCCGCGTCGTGCACGCCGGTGAGGCCCACCTCCGCGCAGGCACGCAGCGCCGCCTGCAGCTGCGCGTCCAGCTGGGCATCCGTGGGCGGGGGCAGCACCGCGCCGATGAGCTCCATGGCGTTGTCCACCAGGACTCCCGTGGGCTCACCGTCGGGGCCACGCAGGATGCGGCCGCCTGCCGGGTCCTTCGTGTCGCGGGTGATGCGGGCGCGGCGCAGCGCCTCGCCGTTCACCCACAGGGCGTGGCCGTCCACGCGCTCGAGCACCACGGGCGTCGAGGGGAACGCCGCATCCAGCTCGCGCCGTCCGGGGAAGCGCTTCTCGGGCCAGTCGTTCTGGTCCCACCCACGGCCGACCAGCCACTCGCCCTGGTACGCAGTGGTAGGGGCCTTCTGCACGCGGGCCACCACTGCCTCGAGCGTGTCCGTGCCCTCGAGCCGGACGGCAGCGAGGCTCGAGCCGAGGCCGGCGAGGTGGCCGTGTGCGTCGGTGAGCCCCGGCACCACGGTGGCCGCACCGAGCTCCACCACCCGCGCGCCCTCCCCCGCGGCAGCGAGCGCCTCCTCGCGTGTGCCCACCGCGAGCACCTTCCCGCCCTTCACCGCGAGCGCCTGCGCCATCGGACGCGCAGAGTCCAGCGTGCGCACCTGCTTCGCGACGTACACGGTGGCGGTGTCGGGGTTGGACGGGCCTGAGGTCTCGGGCACCCGGCGGCTGCAGCCGGCCACGGCGAGGAGACAGAGGAGGCCCGGAAGGACGGAGCGGAGCACGCGACACCTCGGTGGGAGGGAGTGCCCCATGTCCTAGCGCACCGTGTGTGTGGGCATCCAGGGGCCACCGCGGCCTGCGAGGCGCCCGCCGCGGCCAGGACGGCCTCCTACGGGAAGTGGAAGAAACATGAGCCGGGTGTCCCCGCTGGATTTGCGCTCCTTCGGACCTGCCCGATAGAGGAAGGCCCCATGCGCCTGCGTGCCCCGCTCCGCGTCCTGCAACCCGTGCTGCTCCTCTCGCTGCTCTCGGCTTGCAGCGAGTTCCGGTACAAGCCGCTCTACACCTCCCCTGTGGAGGAGCAGCGTGAGGCGGCGAAGACCATCGCCCCTGCGAAGCTGGGCGGCACCACGGCAGAAGGAGACGCTCCCACCGAGCAGCGCTCCGTCCGGGTGCGCGTGTACGCGAACAGGGACTTCCGCGCGCAGACCCTGCGCTGGGAGGAGGCCGTCCGTCTGCAGCTCGAGCGCGCGTCCTCGTTCACCCAGCCTCGCTACGGAGTGACGTTCGTCGTGGAGTCGCTGCGCGCCTGGGAGCACTCCGGGAGTGCGCCGCTGGAGTCGGTGCTGGACGAGCTCGCGCGGCACGACAGCGGCGACGACGTGGACCTGGTCCTCGGGTACGCCACGGCCCTTCCGGTCTTCACGGCCTCGCAGCACCAGCTGGGCATGGCGCGAATCCTCGGCAACCACGCCGTGCTGCGCAGCATGGAGAACCCCGAGGAGGCGCGCGCCATCGCCGAGGGGCTCCACCTGCTCGGGGAGGAGGAGCGGGCGCGTCTCATCCGGGAGCGCCGTCTCCACAAGGAGGTGTCCGTCTTCCTGCACGAGTGGGCCCACACGCTCGGCGCCGTGCACGTGGAGGCGCACGACAGCCTCATGTTCCCCTCCTATGACGCGCAGCAGGCCAGCTTCGGACCGGCGCACGGTCCGGTCGCGCTCGGCGTGGGCTTCCAGGGACGTGCCCGGCTGGACGCGGAGGCGCGTGGAGCGTGGCGGGACGCACTGCGCGCGCTCGCGACGTCCGAGCAGTCTGCTGCGTGGGACCGCGTGGAGCGTGAGCGGCTCGTGGCCGACCTGGGGGGCACTCCCGCTGCCGCACCGCCCGTCGCACTGCGGACGAACGTTCCCAGCCGACTGACGTCGTCCGACCGCATGAAGCTGTCGCGGGTGCTCACCTTCGCGAAGACCGGGAACCTGACCGAGGCGTATTCGGTGCTGGGCGACCTTCCGCACCGCTACCCGGACGAGCTCGACGTGCAGCTGGTCGCGTGCGAGCTGGCCGTCCAGAAGGCGCCTCGGGAGCTCCCCCCGGAGAACGCGTGCACGCTCGCCGCGAAGCTCGCGCCGGAGCTCCCGTGGCCGTGGCTCCTGCTCGCGCGCGCCCAGGTGGAGCGCAAGGAAGCCGCCGCGGCGCAGGAGAGCGTGAAGGCCACGCGCACGCGGCTCGAGCAGCACGCCGGAGCGCCACCCGAGGTGTGGGCCGAGCTGGCCGCCGTCTGCTCACGGCTGTTCCTGGTGACGTGGGCCGAGCAGGCCGCCGCGCGCGCACCCCGGCTCGAACAGAGCACCCAGGTGCAGGCGTGGGCCGCACAGGTCCGCCGGGTGCTCGCGCTGCCACGCGACCTGGAGCGCAGCGGCGTGGCCCCCGAGCAGGAGGCGACCTACGCCCTGGCCGTCCAGTCGGGCCTGCAGGATGCGGAGATGGGCCTCGCCACCCAGGCGCGCATCCGCGCGGCGAGCCTGCGCAAGAGCTATCCCAAGGCACCGGGAGCGTCCCTCCTGGAGTGCGTGGTCGCGGCGCGGGCCGGGCGCGCCGCACAGGCGCTCCCCCACTGCGAGGGCGTCCTGAAGCAGGCACCGGAGGCGGTCAACGTCCACCTCATGCTCGCCGCGGCGGAGGCCGGCACCGGAAAGTTGCCCTCGGCCACCCGGCGTGCGGAGAAGGCCCTGGAGCTGGAGCCCGACCAGCAGAGCACCTGGGAGATGCTGGCACGCCTCTACGAAGCACAAGGCAAGAGAAAGCAGCTCACGGACCTTCGCAAGCGCTACCGTGAGCGCTTCGGCGCCGAGCTCCGCTGAGCAAGGGGCCCCTCTGCACGATGCGCACGCGCGAGCCCATGCCCCCCTTCGCTCCCCGCGAGGATGCCTCCAACCCGGGCGAGGCGCCGCTCTCCGCGGACGTCCAGGTGGACGGCTTCCGCGTGGTGCGACTGCTCGGGGAAGGCGCGTCGGGGCGCGTGTACCTGGCCCAGGACGTGGCGCTCGGCCGGCGCGTGGCGCTCAAGTTCCTCCGGCCCGAGAAGCTCGGCGCGGAGGGCGCGGAGCGGTTCCTCGAGGAGGCGCGGACGACGGCGCGCTTCAGCCACCCGCACATCGTCACCGTGTACGGGGCGGGCACCTTCCACGGCCAGCCCTACCTCGCGCTCGAGTACCTCGAGGGCGAGACACTCCGGGAGCGCCTCGCGCGCGGACGCCTGTCGCGGGCGGAGGCGCTGCGGGTGGGGTGGGCCGTCGCCGACGCACTGGCCGAAGCGCATGCCCACGGCATCATCCACGCGGACCTCAAGCCCGAGAACGTGCTGGTGCCGCGGGATGGACGCCTGCGCGTGGTGGACTTCGGTCTGGCTCGGCACGCGGGTGCATCCGCGGCGATGGCCTCCGGGACGCCGGCCTACATGTCACCCGAGCGGTGGCGGGGCGCAGCTCCCGCGCCCGCCATGGATGTCTGGGCGCTGGGGGTGCTGCTGCATGAGCTGCTCGAGGGGCGCCGCCCGCTCGAGGACGAGGACATCTTCAAGTACGCCTTCGCGCCCCGCTCGGTGTCGTGGCCCGCGCTGGAGCTGCGCGGGCTGGAGATGCTGGGAAACTGTCTCGCGCTCGAGCCGGCGGCGCGACCCACGGCGGAGGAGGTGGCACGCGCACTCACGGCGCAGCTCGGGTCCGGACGCGCGACCACGGGTGGCGCGGAGGCGTACTCGCCATTCCGTGGACTGCGTTCCTTCACGGAGGCGGACGCCGCGGACTTCTCGGGCCGGGAAGCGGAGGTGGACGCGCTGGTGGAGAGGCTGCGCCACGAGGGTGCTGTCACACTCGTGGGGCCCTCGGGTGTCGGGAAGAGCTCGCTCCTGCATGCCGGGCTGGTGCCGCGTCTCAAGCAGCTCGCGCCGTGGACCGTCGTGACGTTGCGGCCGGGACCGCGCCCGCTGGCGCGCCTGGCGGAGGCGCTCGGGCTCACGCCCGGGGCGGAGGAGACGCTCGCGCAGCGTCCCGGCGCCGTGGTGGAGGCGCTGAGGGCGCGGGCCGCGGGCCCTGCGCTGCTCGTGCTGGACGCGTTCGAGGAGGCGTTCACGCTGGCAGCGTCCGAGGAGGCGCTCGCGCTGGCGAGGTGTCTCGCGGCGGCGGCCACGTCGGACGTCGGCTGGCGCGTGGTGATTACGCTGCGGGATGACTACCTCGGACAGTACGCGCGCCTGGAGCCACTGCGGGCGTTCCTCGGTGGGACCTACGTGGTGGGCCCCCTCTCGCCGCCCGCGCTCGCGGAGGCCGTGGCGGGGCCGCTGCGCCGTGCGTCCACGGGAACCGACGACCCGGGGCTCGTGGCGCGCATCGTGGCGGACGTGTTGGCCCAGCCCTCGGGGCTTCCGCTGCTGCAGGTGACGTGCGCGGCGCTGTGGGAGCGGCGCGACCGCGAGAAGCGGCTGCTGCTCGCCTCCGTGTACGAGGAGCTCGGCGGTGTGGCGGGCGCGCTCGCGGCGCAAGGAAGACAGCTCCTGGGGCGCCTCCCCGCAGACGACGTGCGCACCGTGCGCGCCCTGCTGCTGCGCCTCCTGACGTCCGAGGGGACGCGCCGCCCGCGCATGCGCACGGAGCTGCTCGAAGGCCTGGGGCCGGATGCGGGTCGCGTGCTGGATGCGCTCCTGGCGCACCGGCTGCTGGTGGCTTCACGTGACGTGAAGACGGACGGGGCCACGGTGGAGCTGGCGCACGAGGCGCTCGCCACCGCGTGGCCGGAGCTCGCGCACTGGCGCGAGGAGTCCCGCGAGGAGCACCTGCTCGTGCAGCAGATTGACCAGGCCGCCGAGCTGTGGGACCGGCGCGGCAGGCGGGACGAGGAGACGTGGGGCGGCGTGGCCCTCTCACAGGCCGTGAGGCGCGTGGAGGAGTGGCGCGTTCCCCTCGCCACGCGCTCCCTCGCGTTCCTGGAGGCTGCGCGCCAACGCCACCGGAGGCAGGTGCGGCGCGGGAGGACGGCGGTCGCCGGAGGTGTGGCGCTGCTCATGCTCGCGGTGCTCGCGTCCACGGCCGCGGCATTCGCGTTCCGCCAGCGCCAGCTCGAGGCGGTGCGCCAGCAGGAGCAGGTACGCCTGGCCGCCGCGGACGTAGGCGCGTTCGAGCTGCTGCTCGAGTTGCACGACTTCGAACCGGAAACGCAACAATGGACGCGCGTGCCAGCGACCGCACCTCTGACCTGGACGCTCACACCCACCGCCGGATCGGGCGCGGGGACACCCTACGGGCCCACAGACGTGCGGCGCAGCAAGGGCCACCTGGATGCGCATGGCGCCTGGCGAGAGCACGTGGAGGCCCCCTCGCGCGAAGCCTGGCTCTCGGTGGAGCGCGGCCCTTGCCCGCCCTCGCAGGTGCGCCTCCGCAGGCTGCCGGGCTTCGCCGAGCGCGGGCATGCCCAGGAGCTGCGCATCCCTCTTCCCACCTGCGAGGCGTCCCGCCGCGGAACCGTTCAGGTCCCCGCGGGCGCGTTCTGGCGGCCCGGCGACACGCCCGAGGAGCACACGCGGGTGGAGGTGGCGGCCTTCGCCATCGACGTGACGGAGGTGACGAACGGCCAGTTCCGGCTCTTCGAGGAGGGCGTGCTGCCACTATCAGGGGACGAGCGGGCACTGCCTCCCGACATCCCCATCTACACGCACGCCCGGAGCCCCCACAGCCCAGCCACGGGACTGGATGCGGCCACTGCCGAGGCGTACTGCCGCTTCATGGGCAAGGTCCAGCCGACGGTGGAGGAGTGGCAGAAGGCGGCGCGCGGGGGAGAGTTCCTCGGCGCAGACGGCCTGCACCCCAATCCGCTGCCCCGCAGGTACGCTGTCTGGGGCGAGTTGCGAGGGGTGCCCCCAGCCAACCTGGGGGGCAAGGACGCCTTCCCCGGCCCGGCACCCGTGGGCTCCTTCCCCGAGGACCGCAGCCCCTACGGCGTGCAGGACATGGCGGGCAACGTGACGGAGTGGACCGCCAGCACCGCCACCGAGGGCGCGTTCCGGGGCTTGCGTCTCACCGCCGGCGGGAGGTGGGACTCGCCGCCGCAGCTCCAGCACGAACACCTGGGGTGGGTGAACCACGTGCCCGCCCGGCGCTTCGACTTCTATACCGGCCTGCGGTGTCTGGAGCGGGGCGCCGGCTCGCGCTAGAGGCCCCCCGCCGCCACCCGCGCCACGGACTCCTCCTCGTCGGGAGGTGGCCTCTTCCGCCAGCGCTTGGCCGCGGGTGCCACAAGCGTCCGCGAGGAGACGAGGTACTCGGCGGCCGTGGTTGGGAGGAGCCCCTCGGCGCACCAGTCGCTCGACAAGAGCATCGCCGTGGCGCCCCACACGGTGCGGCCCTCCAGCGCCCGCGACAGGCCACGCAGCACGTCGTAGCCCTGCTGCAGCGTTCCGGTGTCGCACCCCAAGAGCCGCACGTCTGCGTCCGGGGCGAGGTGCTCTCCGAGCGCCTCGAGCAGGTGCCAGCTCGAGGGGTCCGGCGTCACGGCGTCCGCGTCGCCGAGTGTCAGCTTTCCCGGCGCACCATGGCCCACCAGGTCCAGGAGCCGCACCCTCTCCGGGAAGTCCCCGGCGAGCTCCCGGAGCTGGTTGGGGTGCTGGCACCGGCGGAAGACGCGCCCAGGCTGCCCGCGGTGGGCGTGCACCGCGAAGGCAGTCTCCTCGAAGCGCACGTCCAGCCGGCTCGGGTAGGAGATGACGACCAGGTGCACGCGTTCCCCCCCGTGCCCGCTCCCCCGGATAGAGGGCGCGGACGTCGCGTCAGCGAGGCTCCAGCACGTCCCGCGTCAGAAGGTGCCGTCGCCGACCGGCCACTTGCCCCCGCTCTCCGCGTAGGCGCCGCTGATGCCAGCCTCGGCGCCGAGCATGAGGAAGCCGTACTGACCGTCCTTCGCCAGCTGGGCGGTGGAGGGCAGCTGCGGCCACACCTTCCGGCCCGGCGAGCGCAGGTCCACCTCGTGCACCTTCTCCTTCTCCGCGGGCGGCACGTCGTCCCCAGCCAGCTGGAAGCGCAGCAGGTGCTTGTTGCCGTGGTCCTTCTTCGAGACGACCCTCACCTTGTAGGGCAGGAAGCCACCCTCCATGAAGGGTGACCACCAGTGGACCAGCTCGTCGGGGTTGTCCTTGGGCTCGTACGTGGAGTTGAGGAGGGTGTGCTCGGGCGTGGCCTTGGGCATGTTGCGCTCCGTGTTGCGTGGGAAGGAGAAGGAAGGAGGGGGACGTCAGGTACCTGTGTTGTCACGCGCCATGCCGAACGCCTTGAGGAGGTTGTAGACATGCGAGCGGGTGAGGTCGAGGCGCTCGGCCACCTCGCGCACGTTCCAGCCAGTGGCGTCCAGCTCGCGGCGCAGCAAGTCCCTCTGGAAGGCTCGCGTGGCTTCATGGAAGGAGAGGGACCCTGCGGGGGCGGTCCCCGGCACGTCGAAGACGTGGCGAGGCTCCACCGCCTGCGCACCCTCGGCGCTGGCGCGGATGAGCGCGGACTCGAGCCGGTGCCGCAGCTGGCGCACGTTTCCGGGCCAGTCCGCCGCCTCGCACACGGCGAGACACGCCGGCGTGGCGCGCAGGGGCGCCATCCCGTGCTCCTGCGCGAGCCGCTCGAGCAGCGCGTCCACCAGCGGCACCACGTCCTCACGCCGCTCGGACAGCGCGGGCAGGCGCAGCATGAAGACGTTGATGCGGTAGAACAGGTCCTCCCGGAAGCGGCGCTCGCGCACCAGCTGCTCCAGGTCCGAGTTGCTGGCGGTCACCAGCCGCACGTTCGCGGTGGCCGGCTTCGCGCTGGCGAGCGGGTAGTACTGCCGCGACTGCAGGAGCTGGAGCAGCTTGGCCTGCGCGGACAGTGGAATCTCTGAAATCTCATCCAGGAAGAGCGTCCCGCCCTCGGCCGCCTCCACCTTGCCCATCGTGCGCCGCGCGCCGGGGAAAGCGCCGGGCATCGCGCCGAAGAGCTCGCTCTCGATGAGGCCCTCGGGGATGGCGGCGCAGTTGATTTCGACGAAGGGGCCCGCGTGGCGCCTGCTGTTGGCGTGCAGGGCCTGCGCGAGCTGCGTCTTGCCCGTGCCTGACGGGCCGGAGACCATCACCGTGACGTCGAGCGGTGCCGCCAGCGCGAGCTGTGCGAAGACATGCGCCAGCGCCGTGCTCCTCCCGGCGATTCCGTCCAGCGCGAGCCGCTGGCGGAAGGGGCGCGTGGGGTCATCGGCGTCCTCGCCACGACGCACCAGCGCACGCTCGGCGGCGGGGCCCAGGAAGCGCGCAAGGGACTCCGTGAAGTGCACGAGCTCCTCGGGGAAGGGGCCTGCTCCCCGCTTTCCCTCGAGGTACAGCACTCCCGGCAGACGGCCCGTGAGCGGGACGCACAGCACGGCCTCCAGGCGCTGGCCGCGGACGCTCGCGGAGGCGGCGAAGCGCGCGTCCAGGAGCGCGTGCGGCGTGTGCACCGTCGTGCCCTCGGCGATGGCGGACGCCACAATGCCCCGCGAGGTCAGTGCCCGGATCTCCTCCTGCTCCGCCTCGGAGCAGCCGTGGAAGAGGGACCACTCGCGGCGCCCCGCGGAGGCGTCTCCGTAGAGCTCGAGCCCCGCGCGCTGCGCGTCCGCCAGCTCCACCAGCTGGGAGAGGACGGCGCGCAAGGGCGGGAGGGGGTCCGGCGCCTCGAGGACCCGCAGCACAGCGAGGTAGACGTCCCGCTCGCGGGCAAAACGAACCTCGGGTCCGGCCATGCGGCGGACCATAGCACCGGTTGGGAAACTTACAGCGCTGACGGACCCGGGACGAACCAAGTGTCGCCGCGAAGATGCAGAGGCCGTACCAGTGGCTCGGGCGTGGGGAGGCACCCCGCTGCAGCCCCGGCGCTGTCAAATCGAATGGACACGCAGGGGGTCCGCAGTCCACCCGAGACGACTCGCCGGGCCTGGCGTCCCACGAGAGTGAGGTGGGCACGGCACGTGCTTTGATTCGCGGTACGGGCGGGGCGGGTTCCCCGACCTGGCACGTGGCCGGTCCAGACGTCACCGGACCGGGGCAGGAAAGCGGCGGGAGTGGACGAGGAGCGCGGACAAGACGCGGGCCGGCGGCCTTCTGGGCCCGGAGCGCGTCGGGGGGGCCGCGGTCCTCGTTCACGACCGGGGGCTGTGCGTCGGCCGGGCCGCTGGGCTGACGCCTTTCACTTTCGGGCGCCGCCTGGGAGCGGCGATTGGCGCATCTCCGTCAGAATCGAAAGCACGGCCATACTCTCTGTGACGGACGCGAATCCCCAGAGCAGCCTCACGGACGAAGTCCGGCGTTGCGACGAGGCACTGCGGGCGGCAGAGGCACTCGCCACACTCGGCCTGTGCTCTGACTCCGTCTCCCGCTCGTACTTCGCAGTCTTCCATGCGCTCCGGGCGCTTCTGCTCACCCGAGGTGTCGAGCTGCGGAGCGAAGTCGAGGCCATCCACCTCTTCGACACGGAGCTCGTCCAGAGCGGGGCCCTTCCCTCGTCGCATAGCCTGCTCCTCGCCGGGCTGCAGCGCGCACGGGAGCTCGCGGACGACGACGCGGCGGTTGCGTTCGACGAGAAAGGCGCGAGGGAAGTGCTCGCCGCGGCGCGGACGTTCATCGACGCCGCGCGGGAGCTGCTCTCGCGCGAGGGCTGGCAGGCGTGACGCAACCCGGCCTGCCCGCTCCCTGAGCGAGGGCAGGGCTTCCGCGGGCCCGAAGTGGCCCCTGCAGGCACTGCTGGTAGGGTGCGCGCCTCCATGTCCAGCCCCGCCCAGGGACGCCTCGACGCGCTGACCGGCGCGAGGTTCATCGCCGCGCTCCACGTCCTCCTCTACCACTTCGGTGCGCCGCTCTTCGCGGCCCTCGGTGCTCCGGCGTGGCTCGAGGCCATCCGTGCTGGCGGTTACGCCTCGGTGTCGTTCTTCTTCGTCCTGTCCGGGTTCATCCTCGTCTACACGCACCCGTCGGGAGAGAGCGCGAGGCCGCTGGAGCGGCGCGTGTTCTGGCTCAAGCGCCTCTCGCGCATCTACCCGATGTACCTCGTGGCGCTGCTGCTCACCGCGCCGTTCGTCCTGCGCGCCGTGTGGAACGACTCCGCGAAGGTGGCGGACGCGCTCGTCTCGTTCACCGCGCACGCGGGGATGGTCCAGGCGTGGCTCCCTCAGCGCATGCACACGTGGAACGTGCCGGGCTGGACCGTCGCCGTGGAGCTCTTCTTCTACGTCGTCTTTCCGTGGGCGCAGCTGGGGATGGACCGCATCCGTCGCCGACGCTCGCTGTGGCTCTGGATGGCGGCGCTGTACGTCGTCAGCACCGTGCTGCACAAGCTGGGCGCGGACCCGGTCAGGCTCGATGTTTGGGAGAGCGGCCCCTTCGGCGCATGGGTGTTCCTCCTGCGCCTCGTGCCGCTCATCCGCCTCCCCGAGTTCCTGATTGGGATGGCGCTGGGGCGCCTCTTCCTGCTCGACCGGGCGGAGGGCCGGGCCATGTCACGCACGTGGAGCTCCGTGGTGACGTGGGGTGCAGGCGCTGCCGCTGCGGGGCTCCTGATGCTCCGACCGCTCGTGGCGGATGCGGGCCCCGTGCATGACTTGCTGACGCCCGTGTTTGCCCTCGGCGTCATGGGACTCGCGTCCGGAGGCGGCTCGATGGGCGGGCTCCTCGGCTCCCGTCCGATGGCCCTCCTGGGCGAAGCGAGCTACGCGCTCTACATCCTCCAGCAGCCCCTCCGGCAGTGGGTGGACATGATTGCGACGGGGCTCGGACTCCAGCTGCGGACGCCGGGGCTCGTCGCCGTGTACGTGGCGCTGAGCATCGCAATCTCCATCGCAGCGTTCCGGTGGGTGGAGCGCCCTCTCCAGCGCGTCTTGCGCGAGCGGCTGACCCCGGCGCTGCGTGGGACACGCGCAGGTCGCGCAGCGGTGGACCCGGCGCAGGCCCCCGCAGGCTGACGCAGCCCCACGACGGCGCAGGGGCCCGTGACGGAGCGCGCACTTCGTCCCGTGGCCACCCCCGGACCCACTGCGCGCCTGATGGCTGCCGTTCCGGGCGCTGCAGGGAGCGCGGCCAGCCCCTCACCACCCACTTGACCCGTGCGTGCGGCTTGGCGTATTGATTTTGAGATTGATTCTCAACTTCACGACCAACGCGACGGTCCCCCGGCCGCCCCGGCGCCTGAGGCCAGTGCTCTTCCAGCTGCACCGGTGGGTGGGGCTGGTGCTGGGACTGTGGCTGGTGGTGGCGGGGCTGAGTGGCAGCGCGCTCGTCTTCGGCGATGCGCTCTCGGTGCAGCTGGACCCGGCGCTGCACCGGGTGGCGCCCTCCCCCCAGCGCGCGCCCCTCTCGGTGGTCCTGGAGAACCTGCGCGCCGCACACGGTCCCACCCCGCCGCGCTTCATCCGCATGCCGGAGCGGGCGGACGCCCCCTACGAGGCGTGGATGGACGCCCAGGGCTCGCTGCGCGCCTACGTGGACCCCGCGAGCGGCCGCGTGCTCGGCTCGCGCTGCACCCAGGAGAGCCCGGTGGCGTGGCTGCGCGAGCTCCACGTCCACCTGCTGGCCGGCGAGACCGGCGAGACGGTGGTGGGCCTGGGCGGAGTCGGGATGCTGCTGCTGTGCCTGACGGGGCTCGTCCTCTGGTGGCCGGGCCGCCGCAAGCTGGCGCTGGGCTTCACCGTGCGCCGCCCGCTGAAGTGGCGGAGGGGTAACCACGACGTGCACAAGGTGGTGGGCATCCTCGCCCTCCCGCTGCTGCTGGTGGGTGCGCTCACCGGCGCGCTCCTCGTCTTCCACGCCCCCTTCGACCGCCTGCTCGCCACGATGAACGGGAAGCCCCCCGTTGCGGCCACGGCGTCGCGTGGGGAGCCCCCTGGCGAGGGCCCCGGCGTGGACGCGCTGCTCGCGGCGGCGGACGCGGCGCTCCCGGGCGCGCGCACCACGCGGGTGGACCTCCCGCCCCGGCCCGGTGCCCCGCTGAAGGTGCGCAAGCGCCTGCCGGGGGAGGTGCACCCCAACGGGATGAGCTTCGTCCTGCTGGACCCCGCCAGCGGCGCCATCCTCCAGGTGCAGGATGCGCGCACCGCACCGCTGTCCGCGCGCGTGTGGGCCCTGCGCTACCCGCTGCACATCGGCAGCTGGGGTGGGCTGCCCACGCGGCTGCTCGCGCTGCTCGCGGGGCTCGCACCCGGCGCGCTCTTCCTTTCCGGCTTCTTCCTCTGGCTCGAGCGCCTGCGCCGCCCGTTCCGCACCTCCGCCCCTTCCCCCGGGCTGGCACCGCAGGCCCCTCCCTCCACCTGACGCCCGCCTTCGCCTCTCGCTCCCTCGGAGATTCGTCCCCATGTCCGGCAGCCCCCCGAAGCGTCGCTCCCCGTCCCTCACCCTGGCCGTGCTCCTCGTGAGCGCAGGCAGCCCCGCACTTGCCCAGGAGGCCCCCGTGCCCGGGACGCAGCCCGCCGCCGAGCAGCAGCCCCCGCTCTCCGCCCCGCAGCAGGCCGCGCCGGAGGAGGAGGTCCTCCTCAGCGAGGAGGTGGTGGTGACGGCCACGCGCCAGCCGGCGGACATCGCCACCATCCCCGGGGCGGTGACCGTCGTCACCCGCGAGCAGCTCGAGGCGAAGGGTCAGGCCTCCAACCGCAACCTGGGCGACGCACTCGGCAAGCTGGTGCCGGGCCTCGCGGTGGGCAGCCAGAGCACCACCACCTTCGGCCAGACGCTGCGCGGCCGCAGCGTGCTGGTGCTCATCGACGGCGTGCTACAGTCCTCGGCGCGCAACGTCCAGCACGACCTGCGCGGCATCGACATGTCGGCGGTGGAGCGCGTGGAGGTGGTGCGCGGGACCAGCGCCATCTACGGCGAGGGCGCCTCGGGCGGCATCATCAACATCATCACCCGCCGCGCGGGCAGCGGGACGCCGCGCTTCTCCACCACGGTGGGGACGAGCCTCGCACCGGTGGCCAGCCTCGACGCGCTGGGCGGCAACGTGACGCAGACGGCGAGCGGCAGCGCGGGCGCCTTCGACTACTCGCTGTCCGGCTCGGTGGACCACACCGGCAGCCTCTTCGACGCCCAGGGTGACCGCATCCCGGCCGACCCGCACGGGCAGGGCGGCCTGGCCGACACCAACGCTTACGACGTGTTCGCCAAGCTCGGCTACTCCCTCTCCGACGTGCAGCGGCTGAGCGTCACCGCCAACCACTTCACCGGCTTCCAGGACACGCAGTGGGCGAGCGATCCGTCGGTGGCCACCACCGAGCCGCTGTCGCAGAAGTCGCGCGCCATCTCCGGGCTGGACCTGCAGGAGCCGCAGGGCACGCGGAACACCCTGGTGTCGCTGGCGTACGACCACGACGACCTGCTCGGCAGCACCGTGCACGCGCAGGCCTACCTCCGCGACCACCTCACGCGCTTCTACCCCTTCGATGGGCGCAATGCCGCGCTCTACAAGGCCATCATCCAGTCGCGGCTGGAGACGCGGAAGGGGGGCGGCCGGCTGGAGATTGGCACCCCACTGCCTTTCGGCCTGAACCTGCTGTGGGGTGCCGACGGCGCGAGCGAGCGCACCGCGCAGCCCGTTTCCCTCATGGACGAGGCGACCTTCGTCGGGAGCAGCGGCAAGGTCTTCCGCATCAGCGGCAACTCGACGTGGGTGCCGCCCCTGGACCTCACCTCGCTCGCTGCCTTCGCCCAGCTGGAGTGGAAGGCGCTCGAGCAGCTGACGGTCCGCGTGGGCGCGCGCCGCGAGGAGACGTGGCTCGGAGTGGACGACTACACCACCCTGATTGGCGACGACATCCGGGGCGCGCACAAGTCGTTCGGCCGCACCCTCTACAACGCGGGCGTGGTGGTGAAGGTGCTCGAGCCCGTGAGCGCCTTCTTCAACTTCGCCCAGGGCTACTCGCTGCCGGACCTGGGACTCATCCTGCGCAACGCTCCCGCAGGCTCCACCGTGGACACGCTGGACCTCCGGCCGCAGCGGGTGGACATGCTCGAGGTGGGCGTGCGCGGCAGGTGGAGCGTGGTGCAGGCCTCGCTGTCGGTCTATTCCAACAACTCGGCGCTGGGCACCAGCTCGAAGGGCCTCGACAAGCCAGTGGAGCGCGCCCCCGAGCGCGTCTATGGCATGGAGGCCACCGTGGACGTCACCGTCACGGAGACGCTGCAGCTCGGCGGCACCTTCACCTGGCTGGAGGGCCAGGCGCAGCGGGCGGACGGCAGCTGGGGCTTCCTCAACAGCTACCGCATTCCGCCCCTCAAGGCGACCGCCTCGGTGGAGCACCAGACCCTGCCCAACTGGCGCAACGGGCTGCTCGTCGTCGCCTCGGGCTCCCGCAACCGCTTCAAGGGCAGCACCGCCTTCGGCGAGCGCGCGGTGCAGCCCTACACCACGGTGGACCTGATGAGCACGCTGGACGTGGGCCCCGGCAGCCTGCGGGTGTCCGTCTCCAACCTGCTCAACGCGCAGTACTACGCCCGCGAGTCGCAGCTGCTGCGCTCGGGCAACAACACCAGCTACGCGGCCTCGCGCGGCGCGGTGGCCACCGTGAGCTACACCGTCACCTACTGAGGTGACCGACCCGCCCCTCCCGTGCGTCGGGGGGGGCAACCGGGCCAGCCGTTTGTGCTCCGAAGGAATAGCCTGACGCTCGTGCGGTTACCGGGCTCCAGCGCACCGCCCCGAACGGCGAGCGCCCATCGCACACGAGGAGGGGGTACCATGAGAGCACGAGCGGAGAGGGTGATGTGGAGTGTCCTGGTGCTGGGGGGCGTGCTGGCTGGATGCGCCCACACCCCCGCCCAACCATCCCCGGACCGGATTGGCGAAGCGCTCGCGCACGCGCAATCGCGATACCTGGACGGACACTGGCTCCAGAGCGCAGAGGCGCTCGAGGCCGCGGCGGCCCAGGCGCGGGCGTCGCAGGACACGCGGCTGAAGCGCGTGGAGCTCGAGTGGGCGCGGGTGCTGGTGGACCTCGGTCGACGCGACCGCACCAAGGGGGACAGGGCGCTGGTCCTCCTCGAGGGCCTTCGGAGCGGGTCGAGCGACTCCGACAGAGCGCTCCTCGCGGACGTCCTGCTCCACACCGGCCGCGTCCACTACTGGCGCAAGCTGATTGGGAACGAGGGGGACTGGGAGCGGCCGCTCACGCTCTTCCGCGAGGCGCACGCACAGTACGCGTCGCACCGAAATGTCCGGGGAGAGGGCGAGTCCCTCTTCTACGTCGCGCTCGTGCACCAGTTCCGGGAGCAGTGGGCGGAGGCACGCACGCTCTTCGAGCGCTCGCTCGCGCTCTCACGCCAGGCGAGGGACCTCGTGGGCCAGGGGTACACACTCCGTCACCTGGGCTACCTCGAGGACAGAGAGGGACGCCTCGACCAGGCGCTGGCGCTGCACCGACAGGCGCTCGAGGCGCGCGAGGCCGCGGGTTGGCGCGTGGGAGCGGCGTTCCAGGCCATCGCTGTGGGAGACGTGCTCTGCGTGCGCCAGGGGAGCTGCGCTGAGGCAGAGCCCCTCTACTCCCGCGCTGCGAGCCTGGCCGCCGAGCTGGGCGACCCCATTCTGACCGCGGAGGCGAGCCTCGGACTGGGACGCGCAGCATGGGCCCGGCGCGACGGCGGAAGCGCGCGCTCGCACCTCGCTGCGGCGAGAGCGGCAGCCGAGACGGGAGGCGATGCGGTCATCGGAGCCACGGTGGCGCTCATCCGCGCAGAGGTCCTCCACGCAGCCGGAGACGACGCAGAGGCCCGGCGTACACTCGAGCGCGCGCGGGCCTCGCTCGAACGCAGCGGGCAGGAGGAGATGCGGGGCGAGCTGGACCAGGCACTCTCGAAGCTCGCGGGCTCCACGCCCCGGCCGCAGTGAGGCGCGGGGCGCTCCAACTCGCGCTCAATACGTGAGGCCATACCCCTTGGCCTGGGTGCGCACGCTCTTCATCACGTTGTCATCGAACGCGTCGGCCTTCTCGGCCACATTGCTCGCGCGCCAGGCCTCACGCTTGTCGGTGAGGTCCTTCACCTTCTTCTCCAGCTCGCGGCGCTCGCCGGCGAGCTGTTGCACCTTCTTCTCACGCGCATCCTTGTCCAGGCTCCGCAGGTCGTCGGGGAGGGCCTCCTCTGCGACCCCGGCCGCCTTGCCGGGCTCCGCGGTGAGGTCCACCGCGCCTGCCACCGGCGCGGGTGCCGAGCTGGCCGCCGGCGCCTCGGGCCCACGCCCCAGCATCCGCTTCATGAACGAGCTGCGCTCCGCCTTCGACTCGGCCGGCAGCGCCGCCAGCTGCTGCACGCGCGCCATGTTCTCCGCACGCGCCGTCGCAGTCCCCGCGTACCGCGTCCGCGAGGCAATCTCGCGGTTGAGCCGGTCCAGCTCCTCGTCGTAGGGAGTCGCCACCGCCACCATTCCACCGGACGCGTTGATGGTATCGAACGTGCCACCCGTCAGCGTGGCCACCTTGCGCCACGCCACCTCGGTGGCCGGGTGATTTCCGCAGCGCACCGTGTTCACCACGATGTGGTGCTCGTCCGCCGCGCGGGCCCACCTCTCGTAGTCCCACTCCGGCTCACGCGCTGCCGGCGGCGCATCACCCACCAGGAAGATGAGCTTCATCACCCTGCGGTCCTTGCTCCAGCCGAGCTTCGACACGGCCTCGCCCAGCGCGCGGCCGACGTGCTCCGGCGTGTCCCCACCCCCACCTGCCTCGAAGCCACGGAGGTGGGTGAACACGGTGTCCAGGTCGCTCGTGAAGTCGAAGCGCCGCGTGACGTACGCATCGCCGACGTCCCGGTAGGCCACGAGCGCCACCTGCAGGTGCGGGGTGGGCTGCCCCTGTGCGATGCGGTTGGCGATGGACCAGATCTTCCGCTTCGCTCCTTCGATGAGCCCGCCCATGGAGCCCGTCGTGTCGAGCACGAAGGCCACCTCCACGCGCGGCCGCTGCTCCTCGAAGGGACGCTCGCGCTGCACTGCCTGCGCCTGGGGCACCTCCTGTGACGCGCCGCTCCGCTTCGCCACCTCCCCGGCGCTCACCCTCGCGGACGGGAGGACGCACAGCGCAACGACTGCGGCGAGGGCGGCGTGGACAGCGGACTTCGAGGGCGGGAGTTGAAGCATGGCGGTACCTCCTGGAAGCATCGGGAGGTTTGAACGCACCGCCGCCTGGAAGGGTCTACCGGGGGCGGAGTAGAAGAGGCCCGCCGCTCCAGCTCCACATTCCGCGAGGACACTTCGAATGGACCGTCGCACCTTCTCTGCACTGCTCCTGCTCGGCGCCGGCTGCGCCACCACGCCGAAGGAGCCGGAGGAGCCGAAGGCTCCCACCCAGGTGCTCATCACCAACCGCTCTTCACTGGACGTGGCCACCTGCCTGACGTCCACCTCCACCGTGCCCGTGTCCAACAACGACACGCTGGCGGGCGCGCAGTACTATGCGTACCCCGCCATCAACGAGTGCCTCGCCAATCCCCGCAACCGCGGCCCGGCGGAGGAGAGCACCGTGGTGCTGGCGACGAGCGTCACCACCGGGGGCGTGAAGCACGAGGCCTCCGGCACCAACGTCACGCCGGAGGGCCTGAAGTGCGTGGAGGAGGCCGCCTCGCGCACCGTGAAGGTGCCTCCGGTGGCGAAGGGCCTGCGCCCGGCGAAGGGGGAGATGCAGCTGGTGCACCGCAAGGGCCTGGCCAGCAACCCGTTCGTCGTCTTCGGTGTGAACGAGCCGTCGGACATCGTGGGCACCATCCGCCTCGCGTCGGCCACCATGTGCGAGTGCTACGCCGGCTTCACGGACAAGGCCCCGCCGGCGGTGCGCGCCTGGGTGCGCGTGCCCCGCGGTACCCAGTCCATCAGCGAGGTGCGCTGGACACAGCGGGGGGCACCCTTCCCTGAGGCCCCGAAGGCCACGGAGGCCACCGACGCCGGCATGGAGCAGGCCAGCGCGCCCGAGTACCCCGAGGACTTCACGCCCGAGCAGCGCACGCTCGCCGAGTGCCTGGCCCCCAAGCTGACGCAGCTGCAGATGCCCACGCCGGCGAGCTTCAGGTGGGACCTGCCCTACGACTTCGAGTTCATCCACTCGGGCAGCCTCGAGCCCGAGACGAACGCCACCCCCGAGCTGGCGCTGGACCAGCTGGAGTCGGCGCGCGTGAAGCTCCAGGCGGACAAGACCGTTGCCTACGGCGCCTGGGTGGACGCGGCCGAGCAGTACGACGTGGTGCCCAAGTCGTACAGCAAGCGCGACAAGAAGGCCGTCCAGCGACTGCGCACTGCGTGCGAGCCGCTCGCCCGCGCGAGCGAGGCGTGGCTGGCGAAGCTGAACGCGCAGGTGGCCCTGGACCAGCGGATGGTGGAGCTCGCCCAGGCCGCGGCGGCCAGGGAGAGCACCCTGGCCCCGCTGGCCGAGCAGTACAAGACGCGCGTGGCGGCGAGCGAGAAGGAGCGCGCCACCGCGGAGGAGACGCACCGCGCGGACGTCAAGCGCTGCAAGGACATCTGACCTACAGAAGCTGCACCCCCAGCGTGGCGCCGGGCCAGGCGCTCACGCTGGTGGCGCCGCTGGCGATGTCCCACTTCGGGATGAAGCCGAAGCCGACGTCGCTCCACTGGCGGCCGCCCAGGTCCACCAGGGTGTTGAGGGTGGGGCCGGCGAACACGGAGATGGTGTCCGTGACGCGGAAGCCCGCCATCAGGCGCACCGTGCCCAGGAGGCTCTTCGCGTCCCCAATGAAGCTCCCCTCGTTGAGGAAGCTGCCGATGAGGTCCGCGTGGAGGAAGAACGCGGTCGCCTCGAGCGGCATGATGCCGCCCACGCCGAGTCCCACGCTCCAGCGGCTCGGCGTCGCCGCGGACAGCATGAAGGTGGGCTGCATCCCGACGGTGGCCAAACCGTAGATGTGCTCGCCCCCCACCTTCAGCGCGAGGTTGGCCAGCGACACGTCCGATGCGTAGGCCTGCACCTTCACGTCGAACGGGAGCAGCGCGGGCTCCTCCCCGCCCGGCGCGGCGCTGGCGGCGAGGGAGCAGGTTGCGGCGGCGACGGCGGACAGCGAGGCGAGGGTGTGCTTCATGGCGGAGGCTCCAGTGTCAGAGCGGAGCGCGCCCATCGCGCCCCGTGTGCCTGCCTGGAACACCGCCGACCCTCGCGGCTGTCACCCGCGGGCATGGAGTGACAGATTCCTCACCCCACGGTGTTCCACTCCCACCGCCCCCTCTCCCCAGGGGAGAGGGACAGGGTGAGGGGAAGCGGGCGAAGCCGTGCCTCACCATGAGGAAGCAGTCAGGAGCAGCGCCTTGGCCATCGACGTGGATGCCGCATACCGCCGCTACGGCCCCATGGTGCTGCGGCGCTGTCGCTTCCTCTTGCGGCAGGAGGAGAAGGCCGTGGACGCCATGCACGACGTCTTCGTGCAGCTGCTCCGGCACGGGGAGATGACGGCGGACGCACCCTCCAGCCTCCTGCACAGGATGGCCACCAACGTCTGCCTCAACCGCATTCGCGACGAGGGGCGCCGGCCGGCGGACGCGGACGACGCGCTGCTCCTGAGGATTGCTGCCGTGGAGAACCTCGAGGAGCGCACCACCGCCGCCGGGGTGCTCCAGCACCTCTTCGGCCGCGAGCCCGAGTCCAGCCGCACCATCGCCGTCCTCCACCTGGTGGACGGGATGACCCTGGAGGAGACGGCGGCCGAGGTGGGCATGTCCGTCTCCGGCATCCGCAAGCGCCTGCGCACCCTGCGCGCCCACCTGAAGGAGCTCGAAGGAGTCTGACACCATGGAAACCACACACGCGCGAACTCCCGACTGGCTCCTCGAGCGCATCGCCCTGAGTGAGCTCCCTCCCGACCTGCTGGCCCGTGCCCGCGCTCGACTCCTGGCGGAGCCGGACGGCGCCGCACGCCTGGCTGCACTCGAGCAGTCCAACCGCGACACCCTGGCGGCCCTGCCCCGGGAGAACGTCACCGCCGAGGTGCAGCGCCGCCTCCACCTCGAGCGCACGCGAGCGCTCCACGGCACGGGCACCCGCGCGAGGCAGCTCACCCCGCTGTGGCTGGGCCTCCCCGCAGCGGCCGTGGTGGCGATGCTCGTGTGGCTCGGCACCGGGGACACGCGCACGCCACGGACGGACACGTCTCCAGAGGTGGCCGCGCTGAACGACGGAGAGCGCATCAAGGGGGACGCCCGCCTCGTCATCCACCGCCGGACGGCGGGCGCGCCGGAGCGGCTCACGAGCAGCGCACGTGCCCGCAGGGGGGACGTGCTGCAGCTGGGCTACGTGGCGGCCGGGCAGGCGTACGGCGCTATCGTCTCCGTGGACGGCCGTGGCACCGTGACGTTCCACCTCCCGGAGCGTGGCGAGCAGGCCGCGCCCCTGCAGGGACGCAGGGATGGCGCTGCGGTGGCGTTGCCGAGCGCCTACGAGCTCGATGACGCCCCGGCCTTCGAGCGCTTCTTCCTCGTCACCTCCGAGCAGCCCTTCGCGGTGGAGGCCGTCCAGCAGGCGGCCGAGCAGCTCGCCACTTCGGGTACCGCGCGCACGGCCCCCCTGGCCCTGCCGTCGGGGTTGAATCAGGCGGCCGTTCTCGTGGAAAAGCCCTCACCATGAAGCGCTCCCACCTCCCGCTGGCCCTCCCGCTGCTGCTGTGGGCCTGTGTCGCCGCCGCGGACACCGCTGCGCCCGCGCGCATGCGCCGCCTCGCGCTGCTGGTGGGCACCAACGACGGGGGCGAGGGCCGGCTGCGCCTTCGCTACGCGGTGAGCGACGCGCAGTCCCTGGCGCGGGTGCTGGGCGAGCTCGGCGGCGTGGCGCCGGGGGACTCCACCCTGCTCCTCGAGGCCGGGCGCGAGGACTTCGAGAAGGGCCTGAAGGCGCTGCGCACACGGCTGGCCGCCGTGCCCGCGGGAGTGCGCACCGAGGTGCTCGTCTACTACTCGGGCCACGCGGACGAGGAGGGGCTCCTGCTCCGCGGCGAGCGCCTCCCCTACCGGGAGCTGCGCCGCGCGCTGGAGACGCTGCCGGCGGACGTGCGCATCGCCATCGTCGACTCCTGCGCGTCCGGCGCCTTCGCGCGCACCAAGGGCGGGGCACGACGTCCGGCCTTCCTCGTGGACACCTCCTCCACGGTGCGCGGCCACGCCATCCTCACCTCCTCCTCCGAGGACGAGGTGTCGCAGGAGTCGGACCGCATCGGCGGCTCCTTCTTCACTCACCACCTGGTGAGCGGTCTGCGCGGCGCAGCGGACCTCTCGCGCGACGGCCGGGTGACGCTCAACGAGGCCTACCACTTCGCCTTCAACGAGACGCTCTCGCGCACGGAGCGGACGCGCGCCGGCCCACAGCATCCCGCGTACGACATCGAGCTCGCCGGCAGTGGCGACCTGGTGATGACGGACCTGCGCGCCACCTCCGCGGGCCTGATGCTGGCGAGCACCGTGGAGGGGCGGCTCTCCATCCGCGACGCGCAGGGCGCGCTGGTGGTGGAGCTGGCCAAGCCACCCGGCCGACCCACCGAGCTGGGGCTCGCGCCGGGTCGCTACAGCGTCATCCGCGAGGACGAGGGGCAGCGCGCCAGGGCCGAGGTGACGCTCGCGGACGGGCGTCGCACGACGCTCACGCTGGAGGCGTTCTCTCCCTTCTCCGGGGAGGCCGTGGCCGTGCGCGGTGGCACCGCCGTGGCGCCGCTCGTGGTAGGGCGGCCGGACCCGGACTGGCGGTGGCTCAACCTCGGGGTGTTTCCGGGAATCGACACCAACGGCATCCTGGCCGCGCCGGTGGAGAACAGCTTCTCGCTCTCCCTGCTCGCCGGGCGCTCGGCGCGGCTACGGGGCGTCGCGCTCGCGCTCGGTGCCAACTGGACGGACGCGGAGACGCGGGGCCTCCAGATGACGCTGGGCACCAATGTCTCGGGAGGTGACGTCAACGGCTGGCAGGCCTCCCTCGCCGGCAATGCCATCGCCGGCCGCCTCGACGGCCTCCAGAGCACCCTGGGCGTCAACTACGCGCGTGACAGGGTGCAGGGGGTGCAGCTCGCCATCGCGGCCAACATCGCGGGCGCAGACGTGACGCATGGGCTGCAAGGCGGCGTGGGCTTCAACTTCGCGCGCGGGGACGTGGCGGCCGGGCAGCTATCGGTGGGGGCCAACGTCACCGGCGGAAGGCTCTCCGGACTCCAGCTGTCAGGAGGCGGAAACGTGGTGGGGGCGGACGCCGTCGGCATCCAGACGGCCGCGGGATTCAACTGGACCCACGGTCCTCTCACCGGCGCCCAGGTGAGCGCAGGCCTCAACGTCGTGGGCCAGCCGCTCCACGGCCTCCAGGTGGGCGGAGGCGCCAACTGGGCGCACGCGACCGTCAGCGGTGTCCAGGTGGCGGGGGGCGTCAACCACGCGCCGCAGCTCGCCGGCGTCCAGCTCGCGCTCCTCAACGTGGGCGGGGAGGTGAGTGGCGCGCAGGTGGGTGTCGTCAACATCGCGCGGAAGGTGACGGGCACCCAGGTGGGCCTGCTCAACCTCGCAGACGAGCTGTACGGCGCTCCCGTGGGCCTCCTCAGCCTCGCGCGCAACGGGCAGCTCCACGTCGAGGCCTTCGGGAGCGACATCCACGCGGCCAACGTGGCGGTGAAGCTGGGAACGAAGTACGTCTACACGGTGGGTCGCGTGGGGAGCGACGCGCCGATGACGGAGAGGGCGGGCTTCTCCTACGGCCTGGGCCTCGGCGTCCATCTGCCCTTCGAGCCCTTCTTCGTGGACTTCGAGGCCTCCGTCGGGTCCCACCACCGCTACGACGACGTCCCCTCGGAGCTCTTCCTCCAGCAGGCGCGCCTGGTGGTGGGCTGGCAGCTGGCACCCCGCTTCGCGCTCATCGCAGGCCCCACCTACAACGTCCTGGCGTCCTTCGGTGAGAGGCCTCTCGAGGAGCTCAGCTTCGTCCGCGCGCAGGGGACGCACACCCTTCGCTGGCCAGGCTTCACCGTGGGCCTGCGCATCTGACGCACCTCCCCGAGCGGGGCTGACGAGGGCGGGCTCCAGGCTTTGGGGGTTCGCCCTCCGTCTTTTCTGCGCAGGCAGTGGTGACAGCAGCGCGCACCGCCGGTGTCCCAGTCCGCGTGAAAGGGGACGGAACGGACATGAAGCGTGCGACGAAGGTGTGGGCGGCGGTGGCAACGCTGGTAGGGCTCCCGGTGGCGGCGGATGAGGCGCGGGTGGAGCCTTCCGCGGCGGAGTTGCGCGCGGAGCAGCGTGCGGCCGAGGTGCACATCCCGTTCAGCCTCTCGGTCGTCCCGGGCATCAGCATCAACGGCCTGCCCTCCAGCAACGTCGTGAACAACCTCTCGCTGGGCCTGGTGGCCACGCACGCGGGTCGGCTGGATGGCCTCGCCGCCTCGCTGGCCGCCAACTGGGTGGAGCGGGAGGTGCGTGGCCTGCAGACGGCCATTGCCTTCAACATGGCGGGCGGGGAGGTGGGGGGCGGCCAGCTGGCGGTGGGCCTCAACGTGGCCGGAAGCCGCCTGACGGGCCTGCAGGGTGCGGTGGGCCTCAACGTGGCCACCGCGAACGTGCAGGGCCTGCAGGCGTCGGTCGGGGCCAACGTGGTGGCGGGTGACGTGCGTGGGCTGCAGGTGGCCGTGGGGGCCAACGTCGCGGCCGCGGACGTGCAGGGCCTGCAGGCGTCGGTCGGCGCGAACGTGGCGGCCGGACACATGGTGGGCCTGCAGACCGCCGCGGGCCTGAGCTACGCGCTCTCGCTGCAGGGTGCGCAGGTGTCCATCCTCAATGTCGGCGGTGACGTGGACGGCGCCCAGGTGGGCATCATCAACGTGGCGGGGAGGGTGAGCGGGCTGCAGCTGGGCCTGGTGAACGTGGCGCGCGAGGCGTTCGGCGCACCCATCGGCCTGGTGAGCCTCATCGGCAACGGCCAGTTCCACGTGCAGGCCTGGAGCAGCGACCTGGCGCTGACCAACGTGGGCCTCAAGTTCGGCGGCAAGCACATCTACACACTGCTCGGCGTGGGCTACCAGCCTGGAGGCCGGGAGGAGAGGCGCTGGACGTCGAATGTCGGCGTGGGCGGCCACATCCCGCTGGGGAGGTTCTACGTCGACGTGGACGCGGTGGCCTCCTCGCTCTACTCCCGGTTCCTCTACGACAACGACCTCCGGAACCTCGTCGCCCAGCTGCGCCTCCTCGGAGGCCTGCAGCTGGCGCCACGCTTCGCGGTGTTCGGAGGCATCACGGCCAACACCCTCGTCGAGTGGGGCGAGGGCGAGCTCGAGAGACTGGGCAACCGCTTCGCGTGGGAGCGGACGAACGGCGACACCACCGTGCGCGTCTGGCCGGGCCTCGTGGCCGGCGTCCAGCTGTGAGCCTCACACGGGCGTGACGTCGCTCTGCGGAGCGACGCCGAGTCCCCCTGTGCTCAGTGCACCCCGGCCGCTGCGGAGGGCACGCTCCGCATCGCGTACGCATGGACGCTCCGGGCGATGTCCACGATGAGGGCGCGCGCCACGGCCTCGTCGGGGATGCCGCTGGTGAGCACCACGAGGACATAGGGCGTGCGGCCCGCCGGGTACACGATGGCCGCGTCGTGGAGGACGGCGGTGATTTGCCCCGTCTTGTGCGCCACGCGCGTGCCCGGGGGCAGGCCCGCGGGAATCTCGTCGTTGAGCTCCTGGGCGAGGAGGATGGTGCGCATGGCCTCGGTGGAGCGCGCGGACGCCGCCTGCCCGCGCTCGATGGCGGCCAGCACCGTCGCGAGGTCCCGCGCCGTCGCCGAGTTGTTGAGCCCCTTTTCGTACGCCTTCCCGTCCTCCACGCCGCGCAGCACGGTCATCTGCTTCGCGCCGAGCGAGCGCAGCGTCTGCGTCACCTTCCGCGCGTCCACCAGGGCGATGACCGCGTTGGTCGCAAGGTTGCTCGAGCGGGTAATCATCCGCTCCACGAGCTCGCGCGCCGGGACGGCCTCTCCGAGCCGCTCGTAGAGTGTGGCGTCCTCGTCGTCCTTCACGTCCAGCGCGTAGGGCGAGCCATCCACGATGGAGGCGAACCGGTTGACGAGGGGGATGGGCTGCGTGAGCGACAGCTTGCCGGCGTCCACCTGCCGGAAGAGCTCGACCATCACCGGAACCTTCATGGTGCTGGCGGCGTGGAAGGAGCGGTCGGCCTCCAGGAAGAGCGCATCCTTCGCGTCGCCCAGGTCCTGGTAGACGACGGCGACGGACGCACCGTTCACCTGGGCGATGCGGGCCTGGAGCGCACCCCGCAGGGCCCCGGGATTCGAGGGAGCGGCCGCGAGGACGACGAGCAGCGCAGTCTGGAGCATGGTAATGAGCATCCCATGAGCAGCCGCCCCCTGGACACGAAGACCGCGTTCGCCTCGTCCGAGCGCATCTGGGACGAGGAGATCCTCCCCGCGCTCGAGCGCTACATCCGCATCCCCAACAAGTCGCCCGCCTTCGAGCCCGACTGGGTGAAGAAGGGCCACATGGAGGCGGCGGCGAAGCTCATCGCCGACTGGTGCCAGTCCCAGGCGAAGCACATCCCCGGCCTCACCGTGGAGGTCGTGCGGCTGAAGAACGAGAAGGGCGAGGACCGCACCCCCCTCATCTACATGGAGATTCCGGGCACCGGCAGCGACACCGTGGTGCTCTACGGCCACCTGGACAAGCAGCCGGAGATGACGGGCTGGCGCGAGGGCCTCTCTCCCTGGGAGCCGAAGCGCGAGGGCGACAAGCTGTACGGGCGCGGCGGCGCGGATGACGGCTACTCGTCGTTCGGCAGCCTCGCGGCCATCCGCCTGCTGAAGGAGCAGGGCGTGCCCCACGCGCGCTGCGTGGTGCTCATCGAGGCGTGCGAGGAGAGCGGCAGCTACGACCTGCCGGCCTACATCGAGGCGCTCGCGCCGCGCATCGGCAAGCCGTCGCTGGTGGTGTGCCTGGACTCCGGCTGCGCCAACTACGAGCAGCTGTGGATGACCACCAGCCTGCGCGGGCTCGTCTCCGGAAACCTCAAGGTGGAGATCCTCACCGAGGGCGTGCACTCCGGGGATGCCAGCGGCGTGGTGCCCTCCTCCTTCCGCATCCTGCGCCAGCTCCTCTCCCGCGTGGACGAGGACGGCACGGGCAAGGTGCGCATCGAGGCGCTGCACACGGCCATCCCGCCGAAGCGCCTGGAGCAGGCGCGCGCGGTGGCGAAGGAGCTGGGCGAGGACGTGTACGCGCGCTTCCCCTGGGTGGAGGGCGCGCGGCCGGTGACGGACGATGACACGGAGCTGGTGCTCAACCGCACCTGGCGGCCCGCCCTGTCCGTGACGGGTGTGG
This sequence comes from Myxococcaceae bacterium, assembly GCA_022616315.1. Lineage (GTDB taxonomy): Bacteria > Myxococcota > Myxococcia > Myxococcales > Myxococcaceae > JAKEEX01. The sequence goes on along the minus strand of JAKEEX010000017.1, from coordinate 3,534 downwards.
AGGGCATGCCGCCGCTGGGCGGCGCGGGCAACGTGCTGCGTCCGTACACGACCTTGAAGCTGTCGGTGCGCATCCCGCCGAGGGTGGACCCGGCGGCCGCCTCGAAGGCGCTCAAGGAGACGCTGGAGAAGGACCCGCCCTACGGCGCGAAGGTGACGTTCGAGGGTGAGAAGGCGAGCGCCGGCTGGGACGCGCCGCCGCTGGACGCGTGGCTGGAGAAGGCCGCGGACACGGCGTCACGCACCTACTTCGGCAAGCCGCTGATGGCCATGGGCGAGGGCGGCACCATCCCCTTCATGGAGATGCTGGGCCGCAAGTTCCCCGAGGCGCAGTTCCTCATCACCGGCCTGCTCGGCCCGGGCAGCAACGCCCACGGCCCCAACGAGTTCCTCCACGTCCCCACCGGCAAGAAGCTGACGGCCTGCGTGGCGAGCGTGGTGGCCGCGCACTTCAACCGCTGACCCCACGGCGACGTCGCAGACGCCACACGGATATCGCGCAGCGAGTCGGAGCGCCGGTGTACATTCAGCGCAATGATTGCGCTCCTGCTCGTCGTCCTTGCCGCGCCTCCCTCGTCCGTCCCGACCGGATCCACCCCGTCGACCCAGCCCGCCGAGAACGCCAGGTCGGCGGTCGCGCCCGCGTACCTCCAGTTCGTGGCCGAGCTCGAGCGCGGAATCAACGCCCGCGAGGCGAGCGCCCTCGACGCGCACCTGGACCTGGAGAAGCTGCTCGAGCGCACCACCCGCGGCATCTCTGCGCCCGCAGGCTTCGCCGAGGGGTTCAAGAATGGAGTGCGGTCCGCCAAGAACGGGAGTCTGGGCCAGAGGGTTGTCGCGGGTCTGGGAGAGGACGGCAGCTTCCAGCTCCTGCGGCTGCGCATGGAAGAAGGTGCGCCGCGCGCGCTCTTTCGCCTCCTCCCGCCGGGTGGCGGGGTGAACTAATTCGACTTCGAGCTCGCGCAGAACCCGAAGGGCGAACCCGCCATCGTGGACGCCTACATCTTCGTGGCCGGCGAGCGCCTCAGCGAGACGCTTCGGCGGATGTATCTGGCCGGAGCGGCGGAGGTCGACCAGAGCCTGCTGAACCGACTGCTCGGCAAGGAGCAGGCGTTCCTGCGCAGCGTGCCGAAGATGCTCGAGATGCAACGGCTGTTGCGGGAGCAGAAGTTCAAGGAGGCGCTCGCGGTCTACGCCGAGCTGCCCGCAATGGCTCGCCAGGAGAAGGCCAACATGCTTCTGCGCCTGGCGGCCGCCGTGCAGGTGGGCGAGGCGGAGTACTCGCAGGCCATCGGGGACTTCGAGAAGCAGTTCCCCAATGACCCGGCGCTGGACCTGGTGTCCATGGATGGCCACTTCCTGCGCAAGGACTACGCCGCAACGCTTCGTTCCATCGCACGCCTGGACCGGCGGGTTCAGGACCCCTACCTGCAGTTCATCCGTGGCAGCGTGCAGCTGGAGAAGGGCGACCGGAAAGAGGCCAAGGCGCGCTTCCAGGCGGCCATCGACCAGGAGCCCACGTTGCAGGTGGCGTACTTTACCCTGCTCGGCCTGTCCTTGCAGGACCGCGAGCACAAGGAGACAGCCCGGCTGCTCACGGCGCTCGAGCGCGACGCGGAAGTGACCCTCAACGACCTCGAGGGAGTAGAGGAGTACGCTGAGTTCGTGAAGTCGCGGGAGTACAAGGCCTGGAAGAAGCAGCGGGCCGCGGCCAGCTCCGGCAGTCCTTGAGGCACGGCGAGACTCGGCGGGAGGGAGCCGGGGTGGACAGGGGTGGCACGGACCTTGCCACCCCTGGCTCCCCATGTGTCTCAACCGCCGCAGACTCCTCCGAATCTCCATGTCCGCCACCGCGCTGATTCTCTGCACCGTGCTTGGCTTCGCGTGGAGGGTGGATCGCTTCGGCGTGAGGGAGCGCGCACACCCGGCGGATGTTCTCGTGGTCCTGGGAGCGCGCGTGCGTCCCTCGGGTGAACCCTCGCTGGCGCTGCGAGCACGTGTGGAGAAGGCAGTGGCGCTCTACCGCGCGGGTGTCGCTCCGCGACTGCTCTTCTCCGGAGGCGTGGGCAGCCATCCCCCATCCGAGGCTCGCGCGGCTGCGACTCTCGCGGTGAGCCTGGGTGTACCCCCGGAGGCCTGTGTTCTGGAGGAGGACAGCCACTCCACTGCGGAGAACGCGCGCCTCTCCGCTGAGGTGCTGCGGAGGCTCGGTGCCACGCGCGTGGTCGTCGTCTCCGACCCGTACCACCTGCTTCGTGCACGCCAGCTCTTCAGGCTGCACGGGTTCGAAGTGGGTACCAGCCCGGCGCTCCAGTGCGAGCGGCACACGCACCTGCTGTCACGGCTCCGCTGGACCCTCCGTGAGTCGGCAGCACTGCTGCTCAGCCCACGGGTCCTGCTGGCGTCTGCGTCTTCGAAGACGGAGTGAGGGGCACCGACACCAGGCCCCCTCACCCTTTCCGTCTCCCAGCGGGAGAGGGTCGAGTTGCTGCAGGGGTACAGCAAGTAGAGCCGCGCACGGCTCCACCCGTCACGACGGAATGCAGCTCAGCTCACTGCGCGGTGTCGGCCGCGGTCACCGGACGGTAGCGGATGACGGTGCCGCGGACGTAGTGACCGAGGCCGTTCACTTCGACGAGCACCGCGTCACCACCGGCTGCACAAACCTGCGCCTGCGTGGATGCACGGAAACCATCGACCTGGTTCGTATCCCATTCTTTCTCGAGAACACCGAGCTCGTCGAAGGCGCGGTCCGGCCTGGCAGTAAGAATGTCGAAACTACACGAGCTTTCACGCGCATCGGCCTGGACCGACGTCGTTTTCGCCCAGCGGTAGCTCGGGGCGCAACCCGAGAGCAACGCAGTACAAATCAACCCAGCGACGGCATTCCTGCTATTGAGCACCCAGCGCCTTCCTTTCGTTGAGGGGACAGATCTAGCGAAGGAGCGACACCCGGTAAAGTTGGCGTCACCAACGACCGCAGTCAGCCCAGGTTCTGGAATCGCTCCCGGTAGCTCCGCGCCTCCAGGCTCTGCATCGCCTCGCGGTGGAGGTAGCTCTTCCCGCCCGCGTGAATCTCCACGTCGTCGTCCGCGGCCTCGACCCAATCGATTTCGTCCAAGTCGAGGAACAATACCCGCCTGCTCACGGCTCGGCTCATTCGAACAGGAAGCGTCCGCAACCGCTGTACGTCCTGTCACCCACCCGGAGCCGCGCCCTTGCAGGGTGGCTGTCCCCGCTCATGTCATCGACGCAGGTCTCGCGCTGGATGCGCAGCTCCACCTCGGAGCCGTCCGCCTTGCCGCGGAAGCCGGATTCACCGCTCGCCTCGTCCCGGAATGACTGCGCACGCGCGACCGCCACCTTGCGCTGTCCGTAGTCGAGGTCGGCACGCAGTGCAGGTGCCTCGCCCATGTCCACTTCAACGAACCATCCGGGCTCGTTGCCGACGGCGCGGAAGCCCACGCCGCGCGCCTTCGCTTCCTCCCACGGCGAGGGGAGGCTGCTGACGCGGCAGTCCGGCTGACGCTTGCCA
>JAKEEX010000166.1 GCA_022616315.1 Myxococcaceae bacterium | reverse complement strand
GCGCGATCTCGTGCAGGGCGGTGCCGACGATCTGCGGCCGGAGCGCCGCCGCGCGCGCGAACTCCACGGCCGCCTGCCGCTCCGCCGTGCTCTTGATGATGTTCACCTGGTTGGCGCCGTCCTGCTTGATGGCGCTCGTCACCTGGCGCAGGCGGTTGACCACCTTCTCCTCGATCTGCCGGATCATCTGCACGTCACGGAAGTGCACCTTGCGGATGTACACGCTGCCGAGCCGGTAGCCCCACTCGTTGGACAGGGGGCTGACCTCCTCCCGCACCGTGCGGCTCATGGCGTGGCGGTTCTCCAGCATGTCGGCGAGCTTCATGTTGCTCAGGCAGCGCACCGTGGCGTTGCTCACGTTGGCGCGCAGCGAGCCCCGTGGGTCCGCGTTCTTGAAGAGGAACGCCACCGGGTCCGAGATGAACATCTCGTACCAGATGCCGATGCCCATCGGCGCGCCCTCCTCGCTGTTGACGGCCTGGCTGCGCAGGTACTCCTGGTCCAGGCGCATGTCCACGGTGTGGACGCGGCCGAGCCAGCGCACCACCAGCGCGGACGGCCCCAGGCGTTGCCAGAGGAGATGGAGGCCCGGCTCCTGGAGGATGCCCGCGACGCTGCCGAAGAGGACGTAGACCTTCGCCTGGCCCTCCTCGATGGTGTCGTAGACACCGAGGAGCTTGAGCAGGGACTTGACGACGCCCGCGACCACGAAGCAGGCGAGGAACGTGGGAATGGCGAAGAAGAGGGTGCCCATCAGCGCTTGACCTCCAGGATGACCTGCCGGGCCTTGCCGTAGAGTGAGAGCCGCACGTTGCGCAGGTACGCCGCGAGCGCGCCGCTGCCCTGCCGCTTCAGGTCCGCGAGCTGTGCGGCCATGGCCGTGAGCGGCTCCACCTCCGCGTGGGCACGCAGGGTCTCGATCTCCACCGCGCGCCGCGACTGGACGATCTTCTGGTCCGCCTCCGCGTGCGCCAGGCTGATGTCACTCGACACATGGTTGTGCGCGGTGTTGATGGCGGCCAGTGCGGACTCCACCTCCTGGGGCGGGTCGATACCTGTGATGAGGCTCGAGTCCAGCACCATGCCGTAGCGGGCCCCCGACGCGCGGCACTCGCGCTGCATGTGCTCGTTGATGTCGCGCAGGTTCTTGCGGAGGTCGTTGATGGAGACGTTGGTGCCCAGGCTCACCTCGGCGGCGGCCGCGACGGGGCTCACCGTGGCGTCCTCGGGGAGGGGCAGGGCGCGCGGAGCGGGCGGCGCCTCGAAGTTCGCGATGCGCTCGCGAAGGATGGAGATGAAGAAGCCCATCACGTGGGCGATGGGGTTGCGCACCCCGAAGAGGTACGCATAGAGGTTCTGCTCGCTCACGCGGTAGCGCAGCTGGCCCGTGAGCCCCACGTTGAGCTGGTCCTTCGTGACGGCCTCGAGCACCGTGCCGCCCTGGTTGGCGGAGCGGGACTCGGGGTCGAAGGCCATGTTCACCGTCTGCGTGGCCACGCTCACCTTGTGCACGCGCTCCCAGGGCCACTTGAAGTAGGGGCCGCCGGGCGGGATGACGCGCAGCTGCGGGAAGCGGTAGCGCTCCTTCTCCGCCTCCGCGAGCGAGGAGGCCACCGGGTTCTCCAGGTGCCCGGGCGTCAGGAGGCGCTGCGCTCGCCCGAACGAGGTCTTCACCGCGCGCTCGTTCTGGTCCACGGTGAAGAAGCCGGTCAGCACGTAGCGCACCACGACGAAGGCGCCCACACCCAGCAACACGCCGGGCAGGCTGAAGTCGAGGAGTTCTTCCATCGGCAGGTCCACTTCCACGAAGGCCCGCGGGAGTGCGAGCGGAGGTGACGGTAGCAGAGGCGGGGATGCCACGTTCCGAACCCCGGAAACGCTGACGCCCCCGTCCCGGAGAGCCGGGAGCGGGGGCGTCGTGGGGGCACGGCGTTGGAGCACAACCCCCTCACCCTGTCCCTCTCCCAGGGGGAGAGGGGAAGTGGGTGATCAGGGCTGCTCCGCGGCGAGCTTGCGGATGGCGTCGAGGATGTCACCGAGCTGCGGCACGCTCGCCATCTCCAGGGTGTCCGCGAGACCGATGCCCGGGAGGAACTTGCCGGCCAGGAGCTTCGGCGCTGCGTTGAGATGGTAGAAGAGCTCGTCCACGGTGCGGCGGATGAGGTGCTCGCCGAAGTTGGTCACCTCGGTGTCCTCGTTCACGTAGAGCACCTTGCCGGTCTTCTCCACGCTCGCGCGGATCATCTCCCAGTCGTAGGGCCAGAGGCTGCGCAGGTCGATGACCTCCGCGTCGATGCCCTCCGCCGCCAGCGTCTCCGCGGCCTTCGCGCACAGGGGCAGCGTGCGGCCGTAGCTCACCACCGTCACCTGCGAGCCCGGCCGGACGATCTTCCCCTTGCCGATGGGCACCTCGTACGCCTGCAGCTCCGGCCACTGCGCCTTCCACTTGCTGCGGTCACCCAGCGGCGCGTCGATCATCTTCGACAGGAGCCGGTCGTCGTCGGGCTCGCCGGGGATGCGCTCCTCGCCCTTGATGCGCAGGAGCGCCTTGGGCTCCAGGTACATCACCGGGTCCTGCTCGCGGCAGGCGGAGATCATGAGGCCGTACGCATCGAGCGGGTTGGAGGGGATGACCACCTTCCAGCCCGGGATGTGGGTCATCGTCGCGTCGAACGAGTGCGAGTGGTAGATGCTGCCGCGGATGCCGCTGCCCACCGGCGTCTTCACCACCATGGGCAGGTTCCAGTCACCGTGCGTGGACCAGCACGTGTTGCCCGCGAGCTTGAGCAGGTCGATGGTGTTGTAGACGTAGTCGCAGAACTGGATCTCCGCGACGGGGCGCCCGCCGGCCATGGCGATGCCCATCGCCACGCCGATGATGCCGCGCTCGTCGAGCGGCGAGTTCCACGTGGTCTTCAGCCCCTGAGTGACGGTGAAGACGCCTCCGAGCGGCGGACCCACGTCCTCGCCGAAGATGTCCGTGACTCCGAGGTTCTCCTCCGCATAGTGCAGGGCCATGCGGATGGCCTGGGCCATGTTCGCCATGGGGGCTACTTCCTCTCCGAATAGATGTGGTTCCAGATGGTCTCGGGCGCAGGCAGCGGCTCCTCGCGGGCCTGGCGCGCCATCTCGGCAATCGCCTCGGTCCAGCGGGTGCGCACCGCGTCCATCTGCGCGCGGGTCATGATGCCCCGCTGCTCGAGGCGCTCCTCCATCACCTTCAGGCAGTCCACCTCGTCGGTGACGAAGTTGGCGCCGGAGGCGGAGGAGTGGCCGTACAGGCGCGACACATTGGCCTCGAGGAGGAAGGGCTTGCGCTCCTTGCGCACGTACGCAATGGCCTCCTTCAGCTCCAGGTAGGCCGTCTCCGGGTCGTTCCCGTCGATGGTCTTCGTGCGCATGCCGAAGGCCTTGCCGCGGTCCGCGACGTGCTTCTCGCCGTGCTGGCCGTCCGACGCCGTGGAGATGCCCCACTTGTTGTTGGTGACGATGATGAGGATGGGGAGCGGGTTGGCCGGGCGGCTGCTCCACACGAGGCAGGAGGCGAAGTCACCCTCGGCCGTGCCGGCATCGCCACCGGTGACGATGGTGATGCCATCCCCGCCGTGGCGCTTCTGCACCAGGGCCGTGCCCGGAGCGACGGCGTACTGCACCTCGATGGGGCTCGACGCGGGAGCGATGTTCCAGGAGCGCTTGGAGAAGTGACCGGCGAAGTTGCGGCCGCCCGAGTAGGGGTCGGTGGCCGTGTTCTTCATCTGCCGCAGCGCCCCGATGGGCTCCTCGCCGAGCGCGAGGAGCGTGGCCGACTGGCGGTAGTGGGCGTGGAGGTAGTCGAAGGCGGGGCCCTGGCCCTTCTTCATCAGCAGGCCGAGGGAGACGTTGAACGCCTCCTCTCCGGGGCCGCCAATCCAGAAGAAGCCGTGGCCCGCCTTGTACATCTGGATGAGACGCTCCTCGAGCACGCGCGCCTCGACCATCAGGTCGTGCATGCGAACGAGCAGCTCGCGGTCGAGCGGCGCACGCTCAGGTTTCTCGACGAGGGCTGGACGGGACATGGCGCGCTCTCTTACCTCAAAACCCTCTTCTGGCCAGCCTTCCCGTGGGTGCCCCGTTCACCTCGGTGCGGCGCGTCAGGCGCGAGGGAGGAGGCAGGCGGGCGCGGGCCGGATGCGATGGCGCAGCGGGTGGCACGGGACGTGATACCTCTGCGCGCCCATGCGTCCGGACAGCCACAGGCCCATCGGTGTCTTCGACTCCGGCGTGGGCGGCCTCACCGTGCTGAAGGCCCTCACACGCAGGCTCCCCGCCGAGTCCACGGTGTACCTCGGGGACACGGCGCGCGTGCCCTACGGGACGAAGTCCGGGGCGGTGGTGACGCGCTACAGCCTGAAGAATGCGGAGTTCCTGCGGACCGAAGGCGTGAAGCTGCTCGTGGTGGCGTGTAACACCGCCTCGGCCGTGGCGCTGCCGGCGCTTCGGGCGCACCTGGACATCCCGGTGGTCGGGGTCATCGAGCCGGGTGCCGAGGCGGCGGTGCGCGCGAGCCGGGGCGGGGTAGTGGGCGTCATCGGGACGCCGGGCACCATCCGTTCGGGGGCGTACCAGCAGGCGCTCGAGGGCCTGCGTCCAGGCGGGCGGGTGCTCGCCCGGGCGTGCCCCCTCTTCGTACCGCTCGCGGAGGAGGGGTGGCTGGGAGGAGACGTCCCGCGGCTGGTGGCCCGCGAGTACCTGGCACCGTTCCGGGGCGGTGAGGTGGACACGCTGGTGCTCGGGTGCACGCACTACCCGCTGCTGTCGGAGGTCATCGCGGAGGAGGCCGGGAGTGGCATCCGGCTGGTGGACTCCGCGGAGGCCACCGCGGATGCCGTGGCCCAGCTGCTCGAGGCGCAGGGGATGCTCGCGCCGGTGAGCGCGGAGCTGCGGCACGCGTTCTTCGTCACGGACGTGCCCGAGCGCTTCGCCGAGGTGGGCGCGCGGTTCCTCGGGCGGCCCATCGAGCGCGCGGAGCAGATCGACATCACGTACGTGTAGCGGGTTACGCCGCCACGTTCGGGGCTGCTCGACGCGCAGCGCGCAGCGCCGACGGCCTCTCCACGCGCACGAACGCGTTGTAGTCCGGCTCTCCCGACACGGGGTCGTAGCTCCGCCCCACCAGCACGTTGCACTCCGGCCAGAAGGCCTGAAGGTGGCCCGGGCGGCAGGGGCCCTCCTCGACCACGCCCTCCATCACGCCGAGCGCGCTCTTGAGCACCACCGCCTCCCCGCGCCTCAGGTCGAGCCTGGTGAGGTCCTCGGGCGCGAAGAAGATGGCCTTGCGCGAGGTGGCGCGCGTGACGCCGTCCTTCGGGCCGTAGGTGATGGAGTTGAACTGCTTGCCGCGGCGGCTGGTGAGGAAGAAGTGGCCCGGAGGCACCTCCACCCTCGGCACGGGGACGGCGCTGAAGCGCGCGCGCCCCTCGGGGAGGTTGGGGAACTCGCCATTCTCGCCGAGCCGCTCTCCGCCCCACTGCAGCCACTGTCCCTCCGCCTCGAGCTTCTCGATTCCCGCGTAGAGCGGCATCACCCGCCCCATCTCCTCGCGCACGGACTGGCTGGTCGGGAACGCGAAGAACTGCGGCCCGTGAGGGAAGAGGGCACGCCCGATGAGCGCGGGAATCTCCCACTCCGCGCGCGTGTCCCCGATGCGCCGGCCCGGAATCTCCGGCGTGAAGCGGATGCGGCGCTCGGTGGAGGTGGAGGTGCCACCGCCCTTCTGCTCGTAGCGGGTCTGCGCGGGGAGGAGCAGGATCTCACCGCCCGCGACGTCCGGCTCCACGAGGGCGGAGGTGTTGATGACGATGTCCTGGTGCACACGCAGCTTCACGCGCGAGAGGGCGCGTGCTGCGTGCAGCGGGTCCGGCAGGGTGTCCAGGTAGTTCCCACCGAGCGTGTAGAGGAAGTCCACGCCACCCTCTGCCGCGCGGTCCAGCAGGTGCGCCGCCTTCAGGCCCCGCTTCGCCGGCACCGGGAAGCCCCACGCATCACTCAGCCGCTGGACGTTGCCCGGCGTGAGGTCCAGCCCTCCGGGCAGCTTGTCCGGGTCCACCCCACACTCCGCGGTGCCCTGGACGCCCGAGTGGCCGCGGATGGGGACGACACCCGTCTTCGGACGGCCCACGTTGCCGCGCGCGAGCGCCAGGTTCACCACCGCCTTCACGTTGTCCACGCCGAAGCGGTGCTGCGTGAGGCCCATGCTGTAGACGAGCACCGCGTGACGGCTCTTCGCGTACTCCTCCGCGAAGCGCTCCATGTCCGCACGCGTAAGGCCACTCGCCTCCTCCAGCTCCTCCCACCGGTGCGAGGACACCTGTGCCTCGAGCGCGTCCCACCCGGTCGTGTGCGCGTCGACGAAGGGGCGGTCCACCGCGCCGCGCTCCACGAGCGCCTTCAGCACGCCAGAGATGAAGGCGATGTCTCCGCCCGGCGCGACCGGGAAGAAGTCATCCGCGAGCTGCGTGCCGAACAGGGCGCTCGAGGGCACCGAGGGCACCCAGTAGCGCTCCAGCGCCGGCTCGCGGAACGGATTGACGACGAGGATGCGCGTGCCCGCCTTCTTCGCGAAGTGCAGGTACTTGGTGCTCACCGGCTGGTTGTTGGGGAGGTCCGTGCCGAAGAGGATGACCAGGTCCGTGCCGATGAGGTCCTTCAGCGAGCACGTGGCCGCGCCCCACCCGAGCGTCTCCTTGAGCGCCGCACCGGAAGCGGCGTGGCACAGACGCGCACACGAGTCCACGTGCGGCGAGCCCGCGGCACGCGCGAGCTTCTGGAAGGTGTAGTAGGCCTCGTTGGTGAGGCCGCGGCTGGAGGCGAAGAAGCCCATCCGCTCGCCCGGCGTGGCGCGCATGGCCGCCGCCACCCGCTGCGCCGCCTCCACCCAGCCGATGCGTCGGAAGCCGCGCTCTCCCTTGCGGTAGAGGAGGGGGTAGGGCAGGCGGCCCAGGTGGTGGAGCCCCTCGTTGCTCCTGCCACGGAGCGCCGCGATATCGCGCCAGGCGCCCTCCGGGAGCGCGTCCATCGTGTTGAGGCGGAGTAGCTTCAGGCGCGTAAGGCACAGGTGGACGCCGGGGATGACGTCGTCCTTGAGGCCCCGCGGTCCGAGCGAGCAGCCGTCACACACACCGTGACGGAGGATGCGCCAGGCGAAGGACAGCTGCCGCCGGTTCTCCCACACCACCCGGAGCATCTCGCGGAAGTGGCGCGGCTTGCCCTCCACGAGCATCCCGAATGGGAAATTGGCGCGGATCCAGGCCCAGGCGCGTCGGAGCTGAGGCATCATCGATGGAGGGCTCGGCAGGGGGGATGGGAGAGGCTAACCCTCCTGGCTGCTCCACGACTACTCGCACCTGCCCGGGGTGGCAGATTCCTGTTCCACTGTCACGCCCCCGCATCGACCCGCATCGGATGGGTGTGCAGGTTGAAGCGGCCGTCACGGACGAACGTGGCGAGCGCGATGCCGGTCCTCTCCGCGAGGTCCACCGCGAGCGAGCTCGCCGCGGAGACGCTCGCCACGACGGGAATGCCCGCCATGGCGGCCTTCTGCACCATCTCGAAGCTCGCGCGCCCGCTCACCACCAGCACCGCGGGGCGGGGACCGCCGGGGCTCGGTCGCTCCAGCGTGTGCGTGCCGATGCGCCGCGTGTGGAGGAGCTCGCCCACGACCTTGTCCACGGCGTTGTGACGCCCCACGTCCTCGAAGGCCGCGAGCACCTCTCCTCCCGCGCCGAGGGCCGCGGCGCCGTGCACGCCACCCGTGCGGGAGAAGAGGGCCTGGGTCCTGCGGAGAATCACCGGGGCCTCGGCCACCAGAGAGGCCGGGACCCGCGTCGCTTCCGTCACGCGCCCGCAACGTGCGAGGAGGTCATCCACGGCGCGGCGGCCACACACGCCGCAGGCGGCCGTGGTGAGCGTTCCGCGGCGGCTCGTCTCCACGCGCTCCACGTCCAGCACCACGCCGGGGGCGGGCGTGACGTCCACGACGTTGCCGTAGCCCTCGTCACCGGGCCGTCCGCAGGGAGCCACCGTGCCCACATCGTCGATGGAGCGCACGATGCCCTCGCTGAAGAGGAAGCCCACCGCGAGGCGGGCGTCGTCGCCCGGTGTGCGCATGGTGATGGCCACCGGCTCGCCCGCGACGCGGATCTCGAGCGGCTCCTCGACCGCCACGGAGTCCTCCCCGTGGGGGCCGCACTCCCCGGCCGTCACCCGGAGCACCGGACGGGAGGTGAGCTGTCGGCGGAAGGAGGAGGGGCGCATGGGAGACGAGGCGTCCTCGTGGACGGGCCCTTTGAGCCTACCCAACTGTCCCGCCGCGGTCCCGACCCTGCGGCGCAGGTGTCGGGGGAGGTGGCGCTCTGGGCAGGGCGCGCTACCTTCGCCGCCCGACGATGCCGTTTCCCGACATCACGCTCGCCATCCTCGCAGGAGGGGAGGGACGCCGGCTGGGCGGAGTGGCCAAGGGGCTGCTCACGCTCGACGGAGAACCCGTCCTCGCACGCCAGCTGCGGCTCGCTCCCCACGTCGCGGAGGTGCTGCTGGTGTCGCCGGACCCCGCGCCCTATGCCCGCTTCGGGCTAAGAACCCTGACCAGCGAGGTCCGCGGCCACGGCGCTCCCGGGGGCCTCTGTGGCGCGCTCGGCGCCGCACGCACACCGTGGGTCCTCGCGCTCGGGTGCGACATGCCCTTCGTGGAGCCGCCCGTCCTGGAGGTGCTCGCGGGCGCGCGTGACGCCACGTGTGATGTGGTGCTCTTCGAGGTGGGAGGTTTCCTGCAGCCCCTTCTCGGGCTCTACCGCTCCGCGCTCGCCGCCTCGTTCACCGCGCAGCTCCCGTCGCACCCCTCGCTGCGCTCGCTCTTGCGTGGCGTGAGGGCGCGCGTGCTGACGGAGCACCACCTGTCCGGAGTCGATGCCCGGCTGCTCGCCGTGCAGGGGCTCAACACCCCCGAGGACCTCGCGCGCTTCGGAGTCGAGCAGCCGAACGCAGCCGCTTCGGAGCTTCCTTGATGGAGCCACGTGCTGTGGTACCTTGCCGCTCCCCCGACACATGACGAAGACCTTCGAGAAGGCCGTCACCGGCTTCAACCACAACATCAAGCACAAGGGGAAGGTCTACCACGTCCAGACGGAGGACTCGGGGATCAACAATCCCCACCTCATCACGCACCTCTTCGTGGGCGGGAACATCCTCGCGTCCAAGAAGACCTCCTACGCGGACATCCTCCACGCCCCCAACCTCGCCGAGGTGGTGCGCGAGCTGATGGAGGAGCAGCACAAGGAGATGCTGCGCAACCTCATCAACGGCGTGTACGAGAACATCGCCGCGGTGAGCGGGGCCTCCTACCAGCCGGGTGAGCTGGCGGTGGGGATGGCGCCCAGCCAGGTGAAGCTGCAGCACGGCAGGTCCTACACGACGCCGCCTCCGCGCCCCATCCCGCTGACCGTGCCCGCCGAGCCGCGTGAGCTCCCCCCGGAGGTCATCGCCGCGCGGGCCCTCAAGGTGCAGCCGAAGATCAACGACGTGGGCGTGGAGACGCTCTTCGGAGAGGACCTCATCTCCGAGAAGTCGCTGGACGAGGTCATCCTCAGCTATCTGGCCGGCGAGACCGAGGCCTAGAGAGGACGCTCGAGCGGGCCTCGAAGTCGACCGTGGGCCTCGCGGGCGGCGCCAACCTGGGCGACACTCGGGACGCCCTTCAAGGCCCGCCATGATCGAGATGTTCCACGTCTACAAGGCCTATCCGGGGGACCCGCCGGTCCTCACGGACATCAACCTCCGCGTGGAGAAGGGGGAGTTCCTCTTCCTCACGGGGCCCTCGGGCGCGGGGAAGACGACGCTCCTCAAGCTCATCTTCTGCGCCGAGGAGGCCACGCGCGGGCAGATCCTCGTGGGCGGCCGCAACGTGGCGCGCATCCGCGAGTCCGCCATCCCCTTCCTGCGGCGCAACATCGGCGTCGTGTTCCAGGACTTCAAGCTGCTGCCCCACCGCACGGTGGAGGACAACGTGGCGCTCGCCCTGGACGTGCTGGGAGTGCCGAGGCTCCAGGCGCGCGAGCGCGTGCGCGGGATGCTCAAGCGCGTGGGCCTGGAGCACAAGGCGGACGTGCTGCCGCTCAAGCTCTCCGGAGGTGAGCAGCAGCGCGTCGTCCTCGCGCGGGCGCTGGTCAACGAGCCCACGCTCCTGCTCGCGGACGAGCCCACGGGCAACCTGGACCCGGTCCGGACGCTGGAGATCATGGACCTCCTCAGGGACGTCAACGTGCGTGGCACGACGGTGCTCGTGGCCACCCACGACAGCACCCTCCTGAGCCGCTACCAGAAGCGCACGGTGCGCCTCGAGGCCGGCCACATCGTGTCGGACGAGGACGGGGTGAAGGCGGCGCGGCGCATGGTGGGGGCATGAGCGCGCTGGCGAAGGCGGCCTCGGCGTGGCGGAGCACGGCGGAGGGGGTGCGGCACGCGCCCTTCGTGCACGCCATCGCGGTGGTGACGCTCACCATCGCGCTCTTCACCGCGGGGCTCGCGCGCGGCGCGGACGCGCTCATCCAGTCCCTGCTCGCGAGCCTGGGCGGCGAGGTCAGGGTCACCGTCTACCTGGAGGAGGGCCTCCCGGAGGAGGACGCGGAGACGCTGCGGCGCGGGCTCGAGCAGCGGGTGGGGGGAGCGGCCACGCTCGTCACGCCCACGGATGCCCTGGAGCGGCTGGGGCGCGAGCTCCCCGAGGTGCGCGGGCTCCTCGTCTCACTCGAGGACAACCCGCTCCCGCCCTCCGTGGAGCTGGCCGTGCCGGAGGGACGCCGCACTCCGGAGGCCCTGCGCGCGCTGGCGATGGAGGCCCGGAGGCTTCCCGGCGTCACCGATGTGGAGTGGGGCGAGGAGGCCGTGGCGCGGCTCTCGGCCATCGCGCGCGTGCTGCGGCTCGGCGGCGCGGTGGCCTTCGCCGTGGTGCTGCTCGCCACCGTCACCATCGTCGCGGCCACGCTGCAGCTGTCCATCTACGCGCGGCGCGAGGAGATCGAGATCCAGAAGCTGGTGGGGGCCACGGACCGCTTCGTGAGGGTGCCCTTCGTCCTCGAGGGGCTCCTGCAGGGGCTGCTCGGCGGGGCGCTCGCCTCCGCGGGGCTCCTGGCCTTCTCGCGGAGCGCAGGGCCCCACCTCGCACAGCTCCTCGCCTTCCTCGTCGAGGGAGGCGTGGCGCCGGCGCTGCTCACACCGCGGCTCGTGATGGAGCTGCTCCTGGGCGGGGCGCTCCTGGGGCTCATGGGCAGCCTGCTCGCGGTGCGGAGGTTCCTGCGCGCATGAGGCGCAGCGCGCCGCTCCTGCTCCTGCTGCTCGCTCCACCCGCGGTGGGGCAGGGCGTGGCGGGGGAGCAGGCCGAGGTGAAGCAGCGCCTCTCGGCCCAGCGCACCGCGGCCGCGCTCCTCGCGGCGGAGCAGGGGAGCGTGCTCGAGACGCTCGAGTTCGCCGAGCGGATGGCGCGGCTGTCGGCGGCACGGACCCGCGCGAGCGAGCGGGAGCTCAAGGGGCTCGAGCGGCGCGTGGCCCAGGCCGAGGCGCTCTCGAAGGTGGCCGGAGCGGCCCTGCAGGAGCAGCTGCGCTCGCTGGGCCCGCGCCTGAGGCTGATGGACCGACGGTTGCGGCGCCGTCCCCTGGACGTGCTGCTCTCGTCGGAGAGCTTCACCGCGCTCGTGTGGCGGGCGCGGGCCATGGGGACGCTGCTCGAGCAGGACCTGGATGCGCTGCGCCGCGTGGAGCGTGCGCGCACCTACCAGGCGCAGGCCACCGCGGAGCTGGCCATCTTGCGCGCGGGGGTGGCCTCGCAGGTGACGGCGCTCTCGGCCCACCGCCAGCGCGAGGCGGAGCAGCGCGAGGTGCTGGTGGACCTCCTGCGCTTCGTCCAGGCCGAGGGACGCGATTCGCGGCGCCTCATCGCCGAGCTGGAGCGTGCAGAGCGCGGGCTCGCGCGCTACGTGGCCGCGCTGGAGACGGGGCCCGAGACGAGCGGCTTCGGGACGCTGCGCGGACAGCTCCCCATGCCCGCGGCGGGCCGCGTCGAGGTGGCCTTCGGCAAGGTGGTGAACCCGCGCTTCCAGACCGTCACGGTGCACAAGGGCGTGGACATCCGCGCGCCGGCCGGCAGCCCCGTCCGTGCGGTGGCGGACGGAACGGTCGTCCACGCGGGCTGGCTGCGCGGCTACGGCAACCTGCTCATCCTCGAGCACGGGGGCGGCTACCACACGCTGATGGCGCACCTGGACACCCTCGACAAGCGGGTGGGCGAGCAGGTGCGCAGCGGCGAGCCCCTGGGCTCCGTGGGCGACACCGCGTCGCTCAAGGGTGCCTACCTCTACTTCGAGGTGCGGCGCCGTGGCGAGGCGCTGGACCCCGCGGACTGGCTCCGCCCGAATTGACGGCGCACCTCGCCACGGTGCGTTATTTTGCTGCCGATGGACCTCCTCCAGCTGGCACAGCAGGGGCTGCGGCGGGCGCTGATGGCGCGCGGGGTGGGCTCGCGCTGGAACACGGTGCTCGGGCAGCGGGTGCACCACTACGAGGTGGAGGGGACGGGGCGGGGGCCACCGGTCCTGCTGGTGCACGGCCTGGGCGGCTCGGCCAACGGCTTCGCGCAGACCTTCTTCGGGCTGGCGCGGCGCTTCCGCCGGGTGCACGCCGTGGACCTCCCGGGGCACGGGCTGTCACCGCTCGACAGCGGAGGGCCGGTGCAGCTGCGCGGCCACCTCGAGGTGCTGCGCGTCTACTGCGCCCAGGCCCTGCGCGAGCCGGCGCTCGTGGTGGGAAACTCGCTGGGTGGGGCCATGGTCGTCCAGCTGGCCACCGAGGGCGCCGAGCACGTGCGCGCGCTGGCGCTGCTCTCGCCGGCGGGTGCGAAGGTGGCGGACACCCGCCTCCAGGAGACGCTCGACGCCCTCACGGTCCGCACCACCGCGCAGGCGCGTGCGGTGACGGACCGCCTCTTCCACCGCGTGCCGTGGACGGTGCGGCTCGTGGCGGGGCAGATGCGGTCCATCTACGACACGCCCAGCGTCCGCGCGCTGCTGGCCGAGGCGCCCACGCTGCCCCCTCTCGCACCGGAGGTGCTCGCCGCCTTGAGGGTGCCGGTGCTGCTGCTGTGGGGCGCGAGCGAGAAGCTCCTTCCCTACGAGGGCGTGGACTACTTCCGCGCCCACCTGCCGCCCCACGCGCGCGTGGAGGTCTTCCCCGAGTGCGGCCACGTGCCGCAGGTGGAGGCACCGGAGGCGCTCGTGGCGCGCCTCTGTCGCTTCGCGGACGAGGAGGGACTGTGACGGCAGGGGTGGACGGCCCACGGCACCGCCCCGGTAGAATCCGTCCGAGGTCCTGAAGTCCTTTAGCCCCCGGAAGGAAGCCGACCCTTGCGCTCCGCCTTGCGCACCACCTCGAGCCGTCCCGCCGCCGGGGCCCTCCTGCTGCTCCTCGCGTTGCTCGTCACCGTCCCGGCCCGGGCGGGCGAGCGCACCCGGGAGGCGGAGGAGGAGACGTACCGGCAGCTCGAGCTCTTCGCGCGCGTGCTCTCCTACGTGGAGAACAACTACGTGGACCCGGTGGACCGCCAGAAGCTGATGTACGGGGCGGTGAAGGGGATGCTCGAGACGCTGGACCCGCACACCGTCTTCATGCCGCCGGACGTCTACGCACAGATGAAGATCGACACCACCGGGGAGTACGGCGGGCTCGGCGTGGAGCTGGCGAAGCGGGGCGAGGACGTGGTGGTGGTGGCTCCCATCGACGACACGCCGGCCGCGCGCGCGGGCCTCAAGCCCGGGGACATCCTGCTGGAGGTGGACGGCGTGAGCACCCGCGGCATGGAGGTGCCCTCCGTGCTGCAGCTCCTGCACGGACCCGCGGGGAAGAAGGTGTTGCTCACGCTCATGCGGGAGGGCTTCAGCGCACCGCGTGAGCTCCTGCTCCTGCGCGACCACATCCGCATCGAGTCCGTGGAAGGGGCGCTCTACGGCGGCATCGCCCACGTCAAGCTGAAGAACTTCCAGGACAGGACCGACGCGTCGCTGCGCAAGCAGCTCAAGCGGCTGCGCGCCCTCAACGGTGGGAGGGAGCTGGGCGGGCTCGTGCTGGACCTTCGCAACAACCCGGGCGGGCTGCTCGAGGAGGCGGTGGCGGTGAGCGACCGGTTCCTCCCGGGCAACCTCACCATCGTCACCACGCAGGGGCGGCGCGGCCCCGCCTCGGTCGAGCGGAGCCGGGACCGCGACACCGAGCCCGCCTTCCCCATGGTGGTCCTGGTGAACGCGGGGAGCGCGTCGGCGTCGGAGATCGTCGCCGGGGCCCTGCAGGACCACGGGCGCGCGGTGCTGATGGGGACCCCCACCTTCGGCAAGGGGAGCGTGCAGACCCTCATCGAGCTGGAGGACGGCAGCGGGCTGAAGCTGACCATCGCCCGCTACGCGACGCCCTCGGGGCGCAGCATCCAGGAGCGTGGCATCGTTCCCGACTTCACCGTGGAGGAGCCGCCCTCCGGGCCGCCGGGCCAGGAGCTGCGCGAGCGGGACCTGGCGCGACACTTCCGCAACGCCTCGGCCGAGGTGTCACGGGCTGGGACTCCTCGGCGCCCCTTGCCCGCCTGGGTGCGTGCATGGGAGGTGACGTCCCACCTCGAGGACACGCCACTCCGCGTGGCGCTCGACTATCTGCACGGCCTTCCGGGCAGTACGGGGCACTGATCCGGGCGTCCGCGCCACGGCCCCTCGCCCTGGCCCTCTCCCCGAGGAGAGGGGAGTTCTACGGAAACCCCGGATATTGCTCGGGTGTCGTGGGTTCCAGCTCCGCGTGGGTCATAAGATCCCGTAATCCTTTGACATGTCACGCCGATAACACTACGGTGCGCGGCCTCTTGGCGTCCGCGGTGGCCGAAAATTTGGCCCCCCCGGATTCCTGGGGTGAGGTCTTAGGACACCCGGGCCGGCGAGAGGTGGCGGCCGCCCTGGGGTGCGATGGGAGTCCTTTGTTGCGTCACCAAGAATCACCGATGGAAGGGCCGTGGGAGGCGTGTGACCCGCGGCTGGACGAGCGCCAGAGATGACCACCGTCGAAATCCTCTTCCTGGGCGTGTACTTCGGCGTCCTCGCCGTGCTTGCGGTGTATGGCTCGCACCGCTACCGCATGGCGTTCCTCTACTACCGGCACAAGTTCAAGCTGCCGACGCCGAAGGGGACGCTCGCGAAGCTGCCCAGGGTCACCATCCAGCTTCCGGTCTTCAACGAGATGTACGTCGTGGAGCGGCTGGTGGAGGCGGTGTGCCGCATCGACTACCCGCGTGAGCTCCTGGAGGTCCAGGTGCTCGACGACTCCACGGACGAGACGTGCGGCATCGCGCGCGCGGTGGTGGAGCGCCAGAAGCGCGCGGGCCACAACGTCGTCTACATCCACCGGACCAACCGCCAGGGCTTCAAGGCGGGCGCGCTGGAGCACGGGCTGACGCTGGCGAGCGGCGAGTTCGTCGCGGTGTTCGACGCGGACTTCGTCCCGAGCCCCGACTTCCTCAAGCGCACGGTGCCCTTCTTCGCGGACACCAAGGTGGGCATGGTCCAGGTGCGCTGGGGCCACCTGAACCGCGAGTACTCCATCCTCACCCAGGCCCAGAGCATCTTCCTGGACGGGCACTTCATCATCGAGCACACCGCGCGGCACCGTGCGGGCTGCTTCTTCAACTTCAACGGCACCGCGGGCATCTGGCGCCGCAACACCATCGCGGACGCGGGCGGCTGGCAGCACGACACGCTCACCGAGGATCTGGACCTGAGCTACCGCGCGCAGCTCAAGGGCTGGCAGTTCATCTTCCTGCCCGAGGTCATCTCCCCGGCCGAGGTGCCGGTGGACATGAACGCCTTCAAGAGCCAGCAGCACCGCTGGGCCAAGGGCAGCATCCAGACGGCCCGCAAGCTGCTGCCCACCATCCTCAAGAGCGACCTGCCCACGGTGGTGAAGCGGGAGGCCTTCTTCCACCTCACCAACAACATGGCGTACCTGCTGATGGTGCTCCTGAGCGTGCTGATGCCGCTCTCCATGGTGGTGCGCTTCCAGCACGGCCTGTACGGCACGCTCTTCCTGGACCTGCCCTTCTTCATCACCGCCACGGCGTCGGTGTGTGTCTTCTACGTCTCCGCGCAGCGCGAGGAGGGCAAGACGGTCTGGGGCCGCATCAAGTACCTGCCCTTCATCATGTCGCTCGGCATCGGGATGGCCATCAACAACGCCAAGGCCGTGCTCGAGGCGCTGCTCGGCCAGGAGTCCAGCTTCGCCCGCACGCCCAAGACGGGTGCGGAGGGCAAGATGGTGCGCGCACCGGTGAAGAAGGCCTACCGCGGCAGCAAGACGCTGATGCCGGTGCTGGAGCTGCTCTTCGCCGCCTACTTCACCGGCGCGCTCTGGTTCGCGGTGGAGAAGGAGATCTGGACGTCGCTGCCCTTCCTGGTGCTCTTCCAGATGGGCTTCCTCTACGTCGGCGTCACCAGCCTGCTCGAGGGCCGCTTCCGCATTGGCGCGAAGTCAGCGAGCCCGGCGCCCGAGGTGATGGAAGGCGAGCAGCGCCAGGCGGCGTGACGGGAAGTTCCCTCTCCTCGGGGAGAGGGGAAGGGTGAGGGGCCGTTACCGTGCGCCCTCTCCTGCATCCGCCGCGCCCTGCGGCTCCGTCCCCGGACGCACGAGCCGGTGCACCTCCCGCCTCACCGGCGTGGTCTGAGGGGCGGGGCGGCACTGCTCGTCCACCACCGTGGCGCTCGTGGTGCTCAGCGTGAGCCCACCGTCCCCGCACGCGAGCACCTCGGTGGGGAAGGTGACGGTGCAGGGCGTGTCCCCCGGGCCGAACGAGCTGTCCACCACCCGCCCGCGGAAGCCTTCTCCCGTGCGGTGGAGCTCGATGCGGGGTCCCGCCCCGGGCGCCTGGCCCTCGCCTCCGTCCGGGCCCGCGCGGCTGACGACGAGGACGAGCGTGCCGCCGTCGTCCTCCCCTGAGTAGCGCCACGAGGGGACGTCCGCGTGCCGCCACTCACCGCCGAGTGGCGCCTCGCAGCCCTCGGGGATGCGCACGGGCGCCGGTCCCCGGTCCTCCTCGGGCGGGGCCCTGGGGCACCCGGAGAGGGCAGCGGGCAGGAGCAGCAGGAGCAGGCGACGGGGCATGGCCCCGAAGACTCTGGAGGGGCGCGCTCCTCTTCGTCAATCGAAGAGGGCGGACACGAACTCCCTCGGTTCGAAGGGGCGCAAATCCTCCACCCGCTCGCCCACGCCCACCCACGCGACGGGGAGCCTGAGCTCGTCGCAGATGCCGATGACCACGCCGCCCTTGGCGGTGCCGTCCAGCTTGGTGAGGGCGATGGCGTTGACGCCCACCGCCTCGTTGAACTGCTTCGCCTGCTGGATGGCGTTCTGCCCCATGGTGGCGTCCAGCACGAGCAGGACGGTGTGGGGCGCTCCGGGAAGCGCCTTGTCCATCACCCGGCGCACCTTCCTCAGCTCCTCCATCAGGGGCGCCTTGGTGTGCAGCCGGCCGGCGGTGTCGGCGATGACCACGTCCGCGCCGGAGTCCTGG
Organism: Myxococcaceae bacterium; assembly: GCA_022616315.1. Classification (GTDB taxonomy): domain Bacteria; phylum Myxococcota; class Myxococcia; order Myxococcales; family Myxococcaceae; genus JAKEEX01. The sequence continues at coordinate 7,913 of JAKEEX010000166.1, read as the reverse complement.
GCCTTCCGGATGGCCTCGAACACCACCGAGCCGGGGTCCCCGCCCTCGGGGCCCTTCACGAGCTGCGCGCCCGCGCGCTCGGCCCACACGTCCAGCTGCTCGGTGGCGGCGGCGCGGAACGTGTCGCCCGCGGCGAGGACGACGCGGCGGCCCGCGTCCGTCAGCTTGCGCGCGAGCTTGCCGATGGTCGTGGTCTTCCCCGCGCCGTTCACCCCCACCACCATCACCACGTGCGGGGGGCCGCCGCCCTCGAGCGTGCGGGGCGCGGGCAGGTCCACGATGGACGCCACCTCGTCGCGGATGACGGCCTTCATCCCGTCCGCGCTGGCGAGCTCGTTGCGCCGGGCCTTCTCGCGCGCCGTGTCCACGAGGCGCGAGGCCGTGCGCACACCGATGTCCGCGGTGAAGAGGATCTCCTCCAGCTCGCCGAGGACGGACTCGTCCACCTGGCGCGTCCGGCCGAACAGCCCGTTGAGGCGGGCCATGAAGCCGTGCGAGCGCGTCTTGTCCAGGCCGTCCGCGAGCGTCAGGCCCGCCTGGGCCTGCACCTTGCGCTCCTCGGCGGCACGCGCCTCCCGCTCGAGGGCCTCCACCTCGGCGCGCGCCCGGGCCTCCTCCTCCGCGAGCAGGCGCTCGGCCTCGGCGCGCTCCTGGCGCCGCCGCTCCTTCGCCTCATCCTCCGCGGCCTTCCGCGCCCGGTACTCGTCGCGCTTGAGGGCCTGCTCACGCTCGCGTGCGGCGCGAGCCCCGGCCTCTGCGCGTGCGGCTGCCTCGGCGTCCGTGACCCTGAGCCGCGCGGCCTCGGCCTCGAGCGACCTGCGCTGTGCCGTGGCCTCCTCGGCCCCGAGGTGGGCCTCCTCGGCCTCGCGCAGCCGCGCCAGCTCCGCCTGCGTCCGCGGCAGCTCGATTCGCAGCTGCGGCACCTCCGCGGGCAGCGCGGGAGGGGGTGCCTCCACCTTCGGCGGGGTGGGCGGAGGCGCCTTGCGACGGAAGAGCCGGCGCGCGGCCAGCACCATCAGGAGGACGAAGGCCGCTACCAGCGCGATGCCCACCACGTCGCCCACCGGGAGTCCGAAGGGCCCCTCGGATGGCTTCTCGGGGACCGGAACGGTGGGGACCTGCTGCTGCGGAGGCTGCGGGGCCGTCTCGGCCGGCGTCTGCTGGGTCCGGGGCTGCGGTGCCTGTGTCATGGCGCGAGCCGCTTACCTCAAAGGCGAGGAAGAGTCCTCCATCCTCCATGGGGATAGCCAGCGCGCCCGCCGCGCGCCTATACACGGGCTTCCATGAGCGTCCGTCTGCTCGCCGCCGTCGCCCTCCTGGGTGCCTCCGCCGCCTGCATCATCGAGGCGCCCACCAGCGCATCCTCCTCCGCCGCTGGCCGGACCAGCGCCACGGTCCGGGAGGCGCCGAAGCTGTCACTCCGCGGGGGCGCCAACCTGGAAGGCAAGGTGGAGCTCGTGGGCGCCGAGGTGGAGCCGGGGCGGCCCGTGCCCGGCCAGGTGGCGCGGGTGACGCTCCTCTTCAAGGTGCTCGAGGAGATGGACCGCGACTACTCGGTCTTCGTCCACGTGGAGGACGCGGATGGGCGGATGCCGCGCATGAACCTGGACCATCCGCCCGCCAGGGGCGTCTACCCGACGCGCCAGTGGCGCAAGGGGGAGACGGTGCGGGACGAGTTCTCCCTCACGCTGCCCGCCGAGGCCCAGGTGCGCGGCATCAACCTCTGGTGGGGCCTGTGGCACCCGGAGACGGACACGCGCCTGACGCTGCGCAACCCGGACGCGGTGCGCCACGACGGCGCCAACCGCATCCTGCTCGCGCAGCTCCCGGTGGCGCAGTGAGCCTCGCGCTGCGCGCGCGTGCCTACGGGATGTAAAGCGTCGGAGTGGACCTGTAAGCCGGGTTCTGTCCCTCCGCGGGTGCGGAGGCGGCGAACATTCATCTAGGGCCCCGGTTGCCCGGGGACCTCATCAGCGAGCGGACCCGGGAGCATCGGGCGGGCCACCCATGTCCCCTTTGGGGGGACGCTCCCCTATTGGCTCTTGCTCCAGGTGGGGTTTGCCGTGCCGCCCCGGTCACCCGGGACGCGGTGCGCTCTTACCGCACCGTTTCACCCTTGCCGTGGTGAGCGCCCCTCTCGGGGTGCCCCCATGGCGGTCTGTTCTCTGTGGCACTTTCCTGCGAGTCACCTCGACTGGCCGTTAGCCAGCACCCTGCCCTGTGGAGCCCGGACTTTCCTCCCGCCGCCCATTCCTGCAGCGGCCGGCGTTCACCCGGTCCACTCCGACGCCATTGCCTATAACCCAGTCCGCCGCGGCGGTCATTCGTCCCGGGGCGCGAGCGGGCGGCCCTGGAGGCGCTCGTCGATGGCGCGGTTGCTCATCTCGTCCGCCTCCACGTTCTGCTCGCGCCGGACGTGCGTCAGGCGGAAGTGCGAGAAGCCGCGGAGCAGGGCCTGCGCCTCCTCGAAGAGCGGGCGCAGGGAGGGGCTCTTCACGCGGTACTCGCCGTTGAGCTGGCGAATCATCAGCTCGCTGTCGGCGTAGATCTCCACCGCGTGGACGCCCAGCTCCCGTGCCCGCTCGAGGCCCAGGAGCAGCCCCTGGTACTCGGCGTAGTTGTTCGTCTGGATGCCGAGGAACCGACCCAGACGCTCCAGCACGCGTCCGTTCGTGTCCGTGAGCACGGCGCCGGCGCCGGCGGGCCCCGGGTTTCCCCGCGCCGCTCCGTCCGAATACACGCGCAGCACGCGCCCGACCTTGTCCTCGTTCGTGACGTCAGCCATGCGTGCGCGCTTCGGGCAGAGGCCCGCTTCGGCTCCCGTGACGCCGGGCCTTAAGCGAGCGCTTCCGGCGAGAAGATGATGCGGTGGCAGTTGGGGCACACGTCCGTGCCGAGCGTCACGCGCAGCGTGTTGGCCAGCTGCGGCGGCACGTTCACGTTGCAGCCCGAGCAGGTCCCGCCTCGCAGCGGGACGAGCGCGGGGAGCCGCTTCTTGCGCACGGCCTCGTAGCGCTGGAGGAGCGTGCGGTCCACACCCGCGGCCGCTTCACCCCGGCGGGACTCGAGCGCGTGCACCTGCGACTCGGCCTCGCTCATCTTCCCGCGCAGCTCGCCCATGCGGGACTTCAGGTCGCCCTGGCGGGTGCCGAACTCCTGCTCGCGCCCCTTGAGGGACTCGCGCGCGGTGGCGAGCGCCTTGCCGAGCTCGGAGAGCTCCTCGGCCATGGTGGCGTTGGCCTTCTTCGCGATGTCAATCTCGCGCGCGAGGGCGGAGTACTCGCGGGTGGAGCGCTGCTCGGCGAGCCGCCCCTCCCACTTCTTCACCTTGTCCTTCTCTTCGGTGATGTTCTGCTCGAGCGTGCGCTTCTGGCGCTCGATGTCAGCCACCCGGCTGCGCTCGGCCTCCAGCGCGCTGGCGGCTGCGGCGAGCTCCTTCTCGAGCTCGGCCAACTGCTTCGGGTGCACCTCGTGGGCCTTGCGCAGCTGGGCCACCTCGAGGTCCACCTTCTGAAGCTCCGACAGGGCCTTCAGTTTCTCCTTCAAGCGTCACTGCCTCCAGGCGCCGCAAGCGTTGTTCGGCGCGGCGGGGCCTTTCCTAGCAGCAAGGTCCCTGCGCGCCAACGTCGGAGGCGAGCCGGGCCCGCCTGCCTGCCCCGGGCCGACGATCGCACGGCCCGGGTGATTGCCCGGGGAGCGTGCGACCGAGTGGGGCTAGACCTCCTCATCCTCGTCCGCGGGGAGGTCCTCGTCCTCCTCGAAGGACTCGGCCTCCTCCTCTTCCTCGGCGACCTCGGCCTCCTCGGGCTCGACGGGTTTCGGCGCGGCGGCCAGGCGACCGCGGCGGCCCTCGCTGGGTGGCTTCAATGCAGGGCTCTCCCGCTGATCCGCCCCACACTTCGGGCAGATCGGGTCGGGCTTCTTCAAGTCGTAGAACTTGGTGCTGCACTTGAAGCAGACGTGCTTATTCCCGAGGTCCTTCGCCGGCATGCGCATCTCCTGAAACGTCCCGTAGCCAGGAGGCGGCCTCCTAGTGGTGCCCCGGGAACAAGTCAACGGGGTGGTTGCGGCCTCCCATTCGGCGGTAGGCTCCGGGAAGAGGGCGGCTCGCGCCCACCCGGCCGCACATTTCGCTTGAATTTCACCTGCCCCCAGTGTCAGCGGCGCTACGCCATCGATGACGAAAAGGTCCGCGGCAAGACGGTCAGGGTCCGCTGCAAGGCCTGTCAGCACGTCATCACCTTGAAGGGCCCCGTCGCGGAGCCCCCGCCCGACGAGGGCGCCACGCGGGCCTTCAGCCTCGCGGACATGGAGCGGCTTCGCGCCGCCGAGCGCGCGCTGGCCGCGCCGTCCCGTCAGCCCGCGCCCGCCGCCCCCCCAGCGCCCGCACCCGTGCCCGCGGCCGGGGCCCCGGTGTGGTTCGCGCTACTGCAGGGTCAGCAGGTGGGGCCGCTGACCGAGGCGGAGCTGGGCGCACAGGTCCAGGCAGGCGCCCTCTCGGAGCAGAGCTACTTCTGGCGGGAGGGACTGGCGGACTGGAAGCGGGGCGATGAGCTGCCCGAGCTCGGGAGGCTGTTCTTCCCGGCTCCGGCTCGGGCCCGCGTGCCTGCCCGGGCTCCGGTCTCAGCGCGGCCCGAGGCGCTCGGTGCGCTCTTCGATGCGCCGGAGCCCGCGCCGTGGGACGCCCCGTCACCGGCATCGGGCCCGGGACGGACTGCGGCGGCGCCTGGACGGGTCTCCGCATCGGGTGAGTCGCTGGAGCTGTTCCGCCACGTGGCGGGAGCGCGCCGCAGCTCGACGTTGCTGCGGGTGCTCGCGTGGGTGGCCTTGCCGGTTCTCGTCGTCGTGGCGCTCTTCACGTTCGGCGTCATCCCGACCAGGCTGCGAAGCGTGGACGCGTCAGGAATGGTTCAGGAGCTGAGCATCTTCACGCCTGACGGCTTCACCCGCTGGGTCGACGACGTGCTCGGCAAGAGCCCGGACGCGGCTGCTCCAGCGCGCGTTGTGCCCCGTCGGCCCAAGGGTGCGCCTGCACCCGGGAGCGAGAAGGAGGCCGCTCCGGTGGCCCCCTCAGGTGGGCGCGGACGCGCGGCGCCACCGGGAGACGGGTCGAAGACGTGAAGAGGGAGAGGGCGCCATGAGCCCCCATGCGCGAGGAGGGTCCCCCGAGGTGCTCGCGCCGGAGAGCGTGCGCAGCCCCGAGGTGGCGCGGTCGCTCCCGCGCACCGTCCTGCTGCTCGGTGTGGTGAGCCTGCTCACGGATGTGAGCAGCGAGATGATCTTCACGCTCCTGCCGGCGTTCCTCGCCGCGACGGTGGGTGGCGCGCCGGTGCTGCTGGGCGCCATGGAGGGTGTGGCGGATCTGGTGTCCGCGGGCCTGAAGGTGCAGGCCGGTGTCTGGGCGGACCGCTCGCGACGCCTCAAGCCGCTGGTCCTCCTGGGTTACGGCATCTCCGCGCTGGCGAGGCCGTGGATGGCGTTCATCACCATCTGGTGGCAGCCGCTGCTCATCCGCGTGGTGGACCGCACGGGCAAGGGCCTTCGCGGGGCGCCGCGCGATGCCCTCATTGCGCGCGCGGTGCCGTCGGGGGCACGGGGCGCGGCCTACGGCTTCCACCGGGGCATGGACCACGCCGGTGCCGCTCTGGGGGCGCTCGTGGCGAGCGGGCTGCTCGCGCTCGGTGTCTCCGTGCCCCACGTCTTTCTGTGGGCCGCCGTCCCGGGGGCGCTCGCCGTGGGCGCGCTGTCGCTCGTGCGCGAATCACCGCCGCCCCAGCTCGACCCACGCCCCCAGCATTCCTCTCTCCCGCTGGGAGAGGGACAGGGTGAGGGGGCTGGGCAACACCCTGCGACGCTGCGTCACTTCCTCTTCCCCGTGGGCCTCTTCTCTCTCTCGCGCGCCACGGACGCATTTCTCCTCCTGCTCCTCACGGCGCAAGGTGCACCGCCAGCGCTCCTCCCCCTCGCGTGGCTTCTGCTGCATGTGGCGAAGGCAGCGCTCTCCTGGCCCGCGGGAAGGCTCGCGGACCGCATGGGCCCCGTGCAGGTGGTGCTGGCGGGTTGGGTGACCTACGCGGTCGCTTGCGGCCTCCTCGCGGTGTCACCCGGAGTCGGCGTCACGCTTGCGCTGCTCACCGTGTACGGGCTGTATCAGGCGCTCGCGGAGGGGGCGGAGAAGGCGCTGCTTGCGGAGCTCGTGCCGGCCGAGGTGCGCGGGCGGGCATTCGGGCTGTACCACGGCCTCTCCGGAGTGATGGCGCTGGGGGCGGGTGTGTGGTTCGGGCTCGTGTGGCAGTACGTGTCGCCGGCGATGGCGTGGGCAGTTGCGGGTGGAGTGGCGCTTGCTGCGGCGGTGATGCTGCGTGTGATGCGGCCGCGGCTCCTGCGCGCCGTGTAAGTCAGCTGGGGGCGCTCGAGAGCGGCGCCAGGGCCCACGGCCCCCTCACCCTCGTTCCCTCTCCCAGCGGGAGAGGGGACGGACATCACAGATCGAAGCTTCCGGAGGACGGCTTGCGACCGCGGGCGCGCTCCCGTGCGTCGCGGACCTCGCTGCGCAGCTGCTCGGTAGCTTCGTGGTCCACGACACCCGCCTCGAGGTCCACGACGTCTCCCTCCCGTGCATCGTCAGGGAGCTCCGCGCGTGCGCAGTGCAGCTCCCGCCCTTCGACGAGCAGCACCGCGATGTCGTCCTCGAAGCGGTCGATGGTGGCGCGTCCGGTGCGCGGTCGCTTGTGTCTCTTCATGGAGTGCCGTTCCTGGCTGGCCGCGAGCCGCGCGCCTGCGGCTCCGGGGTGATGGTGTAGCGCTCGCCGTCGCTCGTGAAGCGCACCTCGCCGACCTGGTCCGTGCGCACCACGCGCGCGCCCGCGGACCCGAGGCGCGCGAGTGTCTCCTTCGCCGGGTGGCCGTACTCATTTCCCCGGCCGCAGGAGATGACCGCCACCTCCGGCTGGACGCGTGCGAGGAACGGCTTGGTGGAGGCGTGCTTGCTCCCGTGGTGGCCCACCTTCAGGACCTGCGCCTTCAGCGGCGCGCCGAGCGCGAGGAGGTGCTTCTCGGTGGCCTTCTCCGCGTCTCCCATGAAGAGGACGGCCACACGCCCGTGGGTCAGCCGCGCCACGATGGAGTTGGCGTTCGCGTCCGAGCGACCGGTGTCGAGGAAGGGCTCCACCGGGCGGCGTGGCCACAGGACGGTGAGCGACGCACCGCCCCCGAGGCCGACCGTCACCGGCTCATCCGGCTTCTGCGGCGCCAGCTCGGGTGTGCGCACCTCGATGCCGCGGTCCGCGAGGAAGGTGAGCAGGTCGCGGTACGCCTCGCTGGGGTGGTCGAAGCCCGGGTCGAGGAAGCGCCGGGTGCCCACCCGCTCGAGCACGTCGGTCAGTCCACCCAGGTGGTCCAGGTGCGGGTGGCTCAGGACGACGAGGTCCAGTGGACCGTCCACCAGCGCGTCCACCCTTCGGGCCAGTGCCTCGCCGGCCTCGGGCGGGCCGCCGTCGATGAGCACGGACTTGCCGGTGGGGGAGAGGATGAGGGCCGCATCGCCCTGGCCCACGTCGAAGAAGTGGACGACGAGGGGCCCCTCGCCCGCGCGACGCCTCGGCGTCTCGACCCGGGGAGACGCGGGTCCTCTCGGTGGAGGGATGGGCTCCCTCCGCGCGCGGATCTGTTCCTGCGCGGGCGCGCGGCCCCGGGCGGGCTCACCTGAATCCTGTGCCGGTCCCCGCGCGCACGCGCCGATGGCCGTCAGGAGGACGAGCAGGAGTGCAGGGAGGCGGGCGCGCGGCATGGTCGGTCGGAGCCTATCGCGGGGACGGACACGACTTGGAGTGCCCTGTCCGCTGGGCTACACGTCCTTCCATGGCGCCGCCAGAGCCGACCGTCGAGGAAATCATCGCGCGCGTGGAGGAGCG
>JAKEEX010000165.1 GCA_022616315.1 Myxococcaceae bacterium | reverse complement strand
CTGAAGGGGGACTTCCTCGAGGCGGTGCGGGTCTCCGGCCAGCTCCTCGGGTCCAAGGGTCAGGTGCTGCCCTGCACCGTCTCACCCGTCCAGCTCGTGGTGCAGAAGGCCGGGGGCATGGAGGTGGTCGGTGAGCGCAACGTCTGCCGCGTGCCGGGCCGCGTGTGGTCCGTGGGCCTCCGTCCGGAGCGTCCACCGCCTTCCCGGGGGCTGCTCGAGGCCATCCGCACGGCGGACCTCATCACCATCGGGCCGGGCTCCCTCTACTCGAGCGTGCTGCCCAATCTCCTGGTGGACGGAGTGGCCCGGGCGCTCCGCGAGACGCATGCCCTGAAGGTGCTCGTGAGCAACCTGATGACCGAGCCGGGCGAGACGGACGGGATGAGCTGCCAGGACCACGTGACGGCGGTCCTGGAGCACGCCGGGCCCGTCCTGGACGCGGTGCTGCTGAACATCCGCCCCATCCCGGAGGGCGCGCTGGAGCAGTACGCCCGGAAGGGGAGCCACGTGGTGACGGTGAACAGGCGAGCCCTCATCGAGGCGGGCGTGGCACCCGTGGAGGCGGACCTCCTGAAGCAGGGGCCGCGGGTGCGCCACGACAGCGGGAAGCTGGCGCGCTGTCTGTTGAAGATGGCACGCACCGGCTTGTAAGCCGCCCGGTGCGTCCACACCTTGGCCGCCAGCACCTGCCTTCGAGGTGCGGCCCTGACTTCCGGTGCAGCAAGGTGTTGACCGACATGCACGCAGAAGCCCCATCGTCCGCTGTCCGCGTGGTGGAGTGTCGCGGCCACACAGGGTTCATGGGCCTCGCGTCCGAGTGGGACGCACTCGCGGACGAGGTGGCCCTGGGCCAGCCCTTCTTCCGCCACACCTTCCTACGCGTCTGGCTGGACAACTTCGCTCCGGGCGCGGACGTGCGCGTGCTGACGCTCCGGAGCGCAGACGGGAGCCTCGCGGCAGGGCTCGTCCTGGTGTGGGAGCGCACCCGCCTCCACGGCGTGCCCGTGCGCCAGCTGACCTCGGCGGCGAACCCGCACTCGTGCCGCTTCGACATGCTCGCGCGCGAGCCCAGAGAGGCTGCGCGGGCCTTCTATCACCACCTCGCGGGCCAGCCGGGCTGGGACGTGCTGAGGCTCACGGACGTTCCCCAGGGTGGGGCAGCCGAGCACCTGCTGGAGGCGGCCCGCGCAGCCGGCGCTCCCACCGGGCGCTGGGAGTCGCAGCGCTCGCCCTGGTTCCCGCTCGAAGGAGGGCTCGAGGCGCTCCTCGCCACGCTGCAGGGAGGCTTCAAGGCGAACCTGAGGAGGCGCCGCAGGAGGCTCGACGAGCGGGGAGCCGTGGCCTTCGAGCGCGTGGTGGGTGGCGCGTCGCTGATGGCGAAGCTCGAGGAGGGCTTCGCGCTGGAGGCGAGCGGCTGGAAGGGACAGCGCGGCACCGCCATGGCGCAGAGCGCGGGCACCCGCGGCTTCTACACGGAGCTCGCGCGCAACGCCGCGTACGAGGGGACGCTGGCGCTCTCGTTCCTGCGCCTGGAGGGGCGAGCCGTCGCGTTCCACTACGCGCTCGAGCGCGATGGACGCTACTTCCTGCTCAAGCCCGCCTACGACGAGGGGCTCGCCTCGTTCGGCCCGGGACAGCTGCTCATGGACGACGTGGTGCGGGAGCTGGTGCACCGGGGCGCGCGGGAGCTCGACTTCCTCGGCCCCCAGATGCTCTGGAAGCGCGACTGGACGGCCAGGGTACGGCCCCACGCGTGGCTCTACCTCTTCCGCCCCGGTGCGTTCGGGCGTGCGCTTTGCGCGGCGAAGTTCCGCTGGGGGCCGGCGGCCCGGGAGGTGATGGCGCGATGGACGCGATGACGAAGCACGAGGGGCGCCTGTTCGTCCCGGCCCAGCCGACGCTGTGGCCGGGGATGCTGGCGGCGCGACGCCCTGCGCGAGCGGGGTTCATCCCCTTCTCGCATCCGCGGGCCCACTGGTTCTACTTCGCCCGCAACGGTGTGTGGCTCGCCGCGAAGATGCTCGGGCTGGACCAGGGCGAGGTGCTGATGCCGGCCTACCACCACGGGGTGGAGGTCGAGGCCCTGGTGGACGCCGGAGCCACACCGCGCTTCTACCGGGTGGGTGCGCGCTGGGACGTGGATGTGGAGGACGTGGCGCGCCGGATCGGCCCCCGGACCCGCGCGCTCTACCTGACGCACTACGCGGGCTTCCCGGGCCCCGTGCGGGAGATGAAGCGGCTCGCGGAGCAGCATGGGCTGGTGCTCATCGAGGACTGCGCGCTGTCGTTGCTCTCGGGTGAAGGCAGCTCGCCGCTCGGGAGCACGGGAGACGTCGGCATCTTCTGCCTCTACAAGACGCTGCCCGTGCCGGACGGCGGTGCACTGGTCATCAACGGAGCGCGGAGCTTCAGCCTGCCCAGGCTCCCGGCTCCGCCACGGACCTCGACGGTGAGCCAGCTGCTCTCCTCGCTCCTCGAGAACCTGGAGCTGCGCGGAGGCAGGGTCGGCAGGAGCCTCAGGACCATCGCCCGCAGGCTGGGCCGGAGCGTCGTGAAGGGCGCGGGACTTCAGCGCGTGCCCGTGGGAACGCAGCACTTCGACCGCGGCCACGTGGACCTGGGGATGAGCGCGCTCGGTCAGCGGATCGCGGCGGCCCAGGACCTCGAGGCCATCGTCGAGCGCCGGCGGCGGAACTACTTCCTCCTGCTCGGACGCCTGCGCGACGTGGCGGCGCCGCTCTTCAACCAGCTTCCCCCGGGCGTGTGTCCGCTCTTCTTCCCATTGCTGGTGGACGACAAGCCGCGGGTGCTCGCCTCCCTGCGCGAGTCCGGTGTGGATGCGGTCGACTTCTGGCATCGCTTCCATCCGGCCTGCCCCGCCTCCGAGTTTCCGGAGGTGGCGGACCTGCGCCAGCGCGTGGTGGAGCTGCCGTGCCACCAGGACCTCTCACCCGAACTCATGCAGCAGGTGGCCGAGCGGGCACGTGTGGCCCTTGCCAAGCAGCGCACGCGGCGCGCACAAGCGGTCCACTGAAGCGGAGAGGAGCGGCGCGCATGTTTCGCGAGAGCGAGGTGAGGGCGCCTTCCCATGCCCGGTGGCTGAGGGTCGAGGTGGTCTCCGACGTCCTCTCCTTCGCGCGCCTCCGCACCGAGTGGACCGTCCTGCACGAGTCGAGCGGTGCCTCGCTCTTCACCGCCTGGGAGTGGCTTCAGCCCTGGGTCCACCGCATCGGCCCGGACCGCACGCTGCGCGTGCTGTGTGCGCGGGACCGGTCCGGGCGCCTCGTGGGTCTCCTTCCGCTCGCTCTCCAGGAGCGCAGGGTGCTCGGACGGAAGGTGCGGCGCCTGACCTTCCTCGGCGACGCGCACGTGGGCAGCGACTTCCTGGACGTCGTGGCGGACTCCGGGACCCGGGAGGAGGTGACGCGCGCCTTCGTCGCGTACCTGCGGGACACCCAGGCCGACTGGGACGTGCTGGACCTGCTGGACGTGGACGCGGAGTCACCCAGCGAGTCCCTGCTCCGTGAGTCCTTCGGCATCCGCGATTACCGCCTCCAGGTGAGGCCGCGCTTCGTGTGTCCGTGGGAGGCGTTCCTTCCGGCGGAGACGTTCCATTCCTTCCTCAGGCGCACCGGAAGGCGGGACAACTACCTCCGCCGACGGAGGTGGCTGGACCAACAGGAGGGCTTCCGCATCGACCGGGTGGTCGCACCCGGGAAGCTCGCGGGCCCCCTGGCGAGCTTCTTCCGCCTGCACGCGGCGCGCTGGGCGGAGGAGGGTGGAAGTGACGGCATCCGTGGGCCGGAAGTGGAGGCCTTCCACCGCGATGCCACGCAGCTCCTCGCGGAGCGGGGAAAGGTGTGGCTGTACACGCTCTCACTCGCGGGCCGGCCGCTCGCGTCCGTCTACGGCCTGGTGCACGGGGGCACGTTCCTCTACTACCAGTCGGGATACGACCCTGCCTGGAGGCACCGGAGCGTGGGGCTCGTCCTCCTGGGTCAGACCTTCAAGGATGCGCTCGACGCGGGGTGCACCGCCTACGACTTCCTGCGCGGGACGGAGGCCTACAAGAGCGAGTGGGCAACGCGCCAGCGCCGCACTGTGGCGCTCCGCGTCCATCCGCGCGGAGGCGTGGGACAGCTCCTGGGGCTCTCGGAGGAGGCCGGGCGGCGCCTGAGGAGCGCGGCGAGGCGCGTGCTGCCGGCCCCGTGGACGGAGAGCCTCCGGAGGCTGCGGCGCCGTCGCTCTGCGCTGCGGGGGGGGCCTACCGCTCGCCGCTGAACCAGCGCATCAGCGACTCGAGCCCCTCGCGGTCCACCTCGTCGAAGGCACCCTCGTGCTCGGAGTCGATGTCGAGCACCGCGATGAGCTCGTGGTTCTTCCCGTGGACGGGGACGACGATCTCCGACGCGCTCCGGGCGTCGCAGGTGATGTGGCCCGGGAAGGCGTGGACGTCCTGCACCACCTGGGTGGTGTCCGTGGAGGCCGCCGTCCCGCAGACGCCCTTGCCGAACCGGATCTCCAGACAGCCGAGCGTGCCCTGGTACGGCCCCACACGGAGCAGCTGGCCTGGCACCACCACGCGGTAGAAGCCCGTCCACAGGTGCCCGAAGGCATGGTGGAGCAGGCAGCTCATGGTGGCCATGGCGCACACGTCGTCGTCCACACCGTCGAGCACGGCGCGAACTTGCGCCTTCAGCTGGGTGTAGGCCTGGGCCTTGGGGAGGTCACGGAGGTCGAGGGTCTGCTCTGCCATGGCCCATGCGCGAAACCACGAAATGCCTCCGGGCGCAAGCGATGGGCGGGCTTCGGGAGGAGGGGCTCCTGCCCCGGCGCCCGGCGGGCGGCCGTCCGGATTCTCTGGACAGCCCCGGGGGCCTCGCGCTGAGAGGGAGCCACGCGTCTTCTCGGTTAGGAAGCCCATGAGCCTCGTCATCGCCCAGGACCTCTGCCTCCGCTACGGCAAGAAGGTGTTGCTGGACAACGCCGGTTTCGCCATCGGTCCGCAGGACCGCGTGGGGCTGGTGGGCGCCAACGGCACGGGCAAGTCCTCGCTGATGAAGCTCCTCGCTGGCGCGAGCGCCCCGGACTCGGGGAGGGTGCAGTACCGGCGCAAGACGCGTGCGGGCTACCTGCCGCAGGACATCGCCGCGATCCCGACGGGGACGGTCCTCCAGTCCGTGATGAGCGCGGTGCCCGGGCGCGGGGCGCTCGAGGACAGGCTGCGGGACACGGAGCAGGCGCTCACCGGGGCGAAGGACGAGGAGGAGCTTCTCGAGCTGTCCCAGTCCCTCGCGGACCTGCACGTGGAGCTGGAGCAGTTCGAGGAGCGCTACGGGCGGCACCGCGCCGAGCGCATCCTCGAGGGGCTGGGCTTCTCCCACGAGCGCTTCCACGTGGCCACGGCGTCGCTCTCCGGAGGCTGGCGCATGCGTGCCGCGCTCGCGGCCCTGCTGCTCCAGGACCCGGACCTGCTCCTCCTGGACGAGCCCACGAACCACCTGGACGTGCCGACGCTCACGTGGTTCGACGGCTTCCTCAAGCGCAGCAACAAGGCGCTGGTCCTCATCAGCCACGACCGCGACTTCCTCAACCGGCAGATCGACCGCGTCATCTCGCTCGAGCCGGAGGGCCTGCGGACCTGGGCCGGCAACTACGACAAGTACAAGGTGCTGCGCGCGCAGGAGAAGGAGCTCCTGGAGGCGCAGGCGGCGCGGGTGGAGGCGAGGAAGGCGGAGCTCCAGGAGTTCATCGACCGCTTCGGCGCGAAGGCCACCAAGGCGCGCCAGGCGCAGAGCAAGGCGAAGCAGCTGGAGAAGCTCGAGAGCGTCCAGCTGCTCGAGGAGCGCGCCACCGTCAAGTTCCGCTTCCCCGAGGTGGAGCGGTCCGGCCGGGACGTCGCCAGGATGGAGGGGCTGCGCAAGGCGTACGGTGTGCACACCGTGTACGACGGCGTGGATGCCGTGGTGGAGCGCGGCCAGCGCATCGCCGTCATCGGAGCGAACGGCGCGGGCAAGACGACGCTCCTGAAGATGCTCGCCGGCGAGCTCGCAGCGGACGGTGGACGGGTCGAGCTCGGCCACAACGTCTCGATGGGCTACTACGCCCAGCACCACGCGGACACGCTGGATGCGACGTCCACCATCCTCGCCGAGGTCCGCAAGCTGGTGCCGGACAAGCCGGAGAGCCACGTGCGTGCCATCCTCGGCGCGTTCCTCTTCAGCGGGGACGACGTGGACAAGCCCATCGGTGTGCTGTCCGGTGGAGAGCGGGCGCGCGTGGCGCTCGCGAAGCTCCTGCTGGTGCCGTCCAACCTGCTCGTCATGGACGAGCCGACGAACCACCTGGACCTCGACAGCAGCGAGATGCTCATCGAGGCGCTGCAGGACTACGGCGGAACGTTGATCTTCGTGTCCCACAACAGGAGCTTCGTGAACGGGCTCGCCACGCACCTGTGGGAGGTGAAGGACCAGAAGGTGCTGCGCCACCCGGGCAACCTGGACGACTGGCTCCACCACCAGGAGCAGCTGCGGCTCGCGGCGGGGGAGGGAGGCGCGGGCCCCGGCGGCGCCGTCAAGGTGGAGGCGCGGGCGCCGTCCGAGAAGGAGCGCCGGCGTCTGGAGGCCGAGGAGCGGCAGCGTCGCGGTGCCGTCGAGGGGCCCATCAAGAAGGAGATCGCGCAGCTGGAGGCGCGCATCGCCGAGCTCGAGGAAGAGCACAGGAGTCTCGAGGGCCAGCTCGCGGACCCCGACCTCTACAACGACTTCGGCCGTGCGAAGCCGATGATGGACAGGCACCGCGTCGTGAAGGAGGAGATCGAGGCTCTCTACGCAAGGTGGGAGGCGGCGCAGGAGCGGCTGGCCAAGACACAGATACTCAGCGCGTAGACGCACCCGACGCCGCGTCTGGCCAGGGTCGGATCGGGGAGCGCGCTCAGCTCTGCCCGCGCGCAGTCCGGCGCTCGGGGCCGCGCCGGACCTCCTCCTTGACCGCGCGGACCTCCGCCTTGAGCTGGGCGCGGGTGAGGGTGCCCGGGAAGGGCGTGAAGCCCTCGGCGGCCGTGAGCTCCGGGGCATCCGCAGGCATGGCCGGCAGCCGGATGGTGAAGGTCGTGCCTTCACCGCTGCGGCTCTGCACGCCAATGGTCCCCCCGTGGTTCTTCACGATGCGCTGGCAGATGGCGAGCCCGAGGCCCGTGCCCTTCTCCTTCGTCGTGAAGAAGGGCACGAAGATGTGCTGCAGCTGATCCGCCGGGATGCCGGGCCCGTCGTCCGTGACGTGGAGCTCCACCACCTCGTGCGTCGCGCCCCGGAACTCCGCCAGCCGCGCCGGGCGCACCGTCCTCAGCGTGATGGTGCCGGGGCGCGCGTCCAGCGCCTGGACCGCGTTCTGGACGATGTTGATGAGCACCTGCTTGAGCTGCTCGGCGTCTGCCTGCACCCGGGAGGCCTCCAGGTCCAGGGCCAGCTCGAGCTGGACGTGCTCGGGCAGCGCGTTCTGGATGAGGCGCGCCGTGCGGGTGATGACCTCGTTGACGTCCGTGGGCCCCAGGGTCGCCTTCAGCGGCCGCGCGTAGTCCAGGAACGCGGTCACCACGCCGTTGAGCCGGTTGACCTCCTCCACGATGACGCCGAGGAACTCCGAGTCCTCCCCCGACAGGCCCCTGGGGTCCATGCACTGGACCGCGCCCTTGATGGCCCCGAGCGGGTTGCGGATCTCGTGCGCGAGGCCCGCGGCCATCTCGCCCAGCGCTGCGAGGCGGTCGCGCTCGCGCATCTTCTCGTACAGCTTGCTGTTCTCCGCCGCGGTGGCGAAGCGCTCGGCCACGTTCAGGAGGAGCGCGATCTCGTCGGACGCGTAGGCCTCCGGCACCCGCTCGTCCCACAGGTTGAGGAAGCCGAGCACCTGCTGATCGTTCCCCAGGAGGGGCACCGTCATGCCCGCCTTCATCTGCTGGAGCGCCCCGCGCGTGTCGTGCAGGCGGCGCAGCTCGTCCCGCACCCGCTTGCCCTCGGTGAGCTGGGTTCGCATCTCCACCGCGCGACGGTCGAGGTTCTCGAGCAGCACCGCCTTCTGTCCGCTGGCCACCGCGTGCAGGAGCCCGCGTGCCGCGGACGTGTCGAGGAAATGGACGGGCTGGGGCCCACGGAAGTCGAGCAGCCGGAAGCCGGGGCGGTCCTCCGCGAGGAGATAGACGGACGCGTGGGTGATGCGGCGCGTCTCGTTGAGCGCGTTGAGCACGAGCGTGGCCAGCGCCGGCACCTCGATGACGTTGGCCATGCGTGCGCGCAGCTGGGCGAGGCTCTGAATGAGCGCGAAGCGCTCGCGGAAGAAGAGCGCCGTCACGCGGTCCTCCACCATCCCCCGGAGCGGGTCCGCCAGCGTCAGCACCACGAAGGCCGCGATGGCCGTGTTGAACACATAGACTGCGACGTTGCCGCGCACCCACCCGGTGAGGACACCGAACACCGCGCCCACGATGGCCGCGAGCACCGTCTGCGCGGCGAACTTGCCCAGGAGCTCGTTGAGGTCCAGCAGGCGCAGCCGGAGCAGCGTCTGCGCCAGGAAGTACAGGTAGAGCTGCGTGAGCAGCGGCCCGAGCGTGGGGACCGGGACCCCCATGGGTCCCAGGAAGTCCAGGGCGCTGAAGAGGGTGCACGCGCCCGCCCCGATGGCCAGGTAGGTGAGGCGCAGCCGGTCCACCTGCGAGTCCGACTGGCGGATCCGCCCCACGAGGAGCGACAGGGAGATGGCCAGGGCACCGAGCACCCAGATGCCCACGCCGACCTGCGCCCAGCGGTTTTCCGCGAGCGGCGTCAGCGCCACGACCCAGCCGAACGCGGCCGAGCCGAACGAGGACAGGCGCACCCTCCGTGCCGCGTTGAGGGGGACCCCCAGGAACTCGAGGAAGAAGTTGACCGCCGCCGCGGGGACCAGGCTGCCGAGCAGGAGGGCTGCGCTCAGGGCCACGCGGGTGAGCCACGCGACGCCGGCCGGCTCGAGCACGTCCAGGAAGAAGAGGGCCAGGTAGTAGCCGCCCAGCGTGAACGCCAGCCCGCTGTACAGGGTGACGACCCGTGGACGGGCCGCCCTCAGCAACATGGACAGTCCGAGAGAGACGCCTACGATGGCGGCCAGCAGCGCGCTCTGGGTGCGGAAGTCCATGTCGGACCCCGAGTTTAACCTCCGCCCGCTGCCGGGAGTTATCCTTCGCACCCGCCCGCCCATGAAGCTCCGCTTCCTCGTCCTCCTCACCCCTGCCTGTCTGCTGGCCGCCTCGGCGGTCGCCCAGAGTCCCTCCGCGCCCTCCGAGGAGCTCCGCGAGGCGCCCTCGCAGGCCCGCCCCGGCGACCCCCCGGAGGCAGTGCTCACGCCGCCTCCCGACGCCGAGAAGGTGCAGGCCCCGTCCGGCGGCTACGTCACGCTCCACAATCCCGCGTTCCCTTCGCGTGAGCCCGTGGCGCCCGCAGCGGTGGTGGTGGACGCGGGTCGCCGCTTCGACGAGGCGGACATCGCGCGGTACTTCGCCACCGGGCGGCGCGCGGAGGCGAAGGCAGCCTTCGACCGCGGTGAGTACCGAAGGGTGCGTGCGCTCCTCAAGGAGGAGGGGAACGACGTCCCGGTGCGGTTCCTGCGCGCCCTCGCCGCCGTCCGCGCAGAGGACCATGTGGCCGCCGCGAAGGAGATGACGGAGCTGGCCGTGGACTACCCTGCCCTGGCGGACCGTTGCCTCACGCACGGGGGCCTCGCGCACGAGCAGCTCGGGCACTGGGCGGAGGCAGCGGAGCTCTTCCGCCAGGTGGAGGAGAGCTCGCGGCTTTACCCGGACGCGCGGCTCGGCCTCGCGCGCGTGCTGCGGAAGCGAGGGGACCTCGAGGGCGCGATGGCGGCGCTCGAGCCCCTCGCGGCACGGGGCGCGCCGTCGTGGGGACGCGACCTTGGCGCCGAGGCGCTCCTCGCCATCGCGGACCTCGCGGGCGCCGCCAGGGACCGCGAGGCCGAGCGCGCAGCGCTGGAGCGCCTGTGGGGACGCCATCCGCTCTCACCGCTCGCGAAGCAGGCGGAGGCGCGCCTCAAGGGCAGGCCGCGCTCCCCGGAGGCGCTCGTGGCACGCGGTGAGGCGCTCGTGGACGCGCACCGGAACCGGCAGGGCCTGGAGGTGCTCGCCCCGCTGGTGCGCAAGCTCGAGCTCCCGGACGCGCTCGCGTGCCGTGCGCACTTCGCGTACGGCAAGGGACTGCGCAAGGAGCGTCGGCACACGGTGGCGGCGGCGGCGCTCCTGCCCGTCGTGGAGCGATGCACCGACGAGGACCTTCGCGTGCGTGCCCTCTACGTGCTCGGGAGCTCCCGCTCCATCGTGGACCTCCCGCGCGGCGTGGAGACGTACACCCGGATCGCCCACGACTTCCCCACGCACACGTTCGCGGACGACGCGCTGTTCTACGCGGCGGACCTCCACGTGAAGCTGGGCCAGCTGGACCGGGCGCTGGAGCAGCTCGCGGAGCTCGCGCGCCTGTACCCCGACGGGGACTTCGCCGCCGAGGGCCTCTTCAAGGCGTTCTGGATTCACCGCACGCGGGGCGAGGTGGACCGGGCGCTCGCGGTGCTCGCCCAGCTCGAGCAGACGTACCGGAACTCGGAGGAGCAGTACGAGGTCGAGCGTGCCCGGTACTGGCGTGCGCGGATGCTCGAGGAGCAGGGGAAGACGCGCGACGCGGCGGACCTCTTCGAGTCCGTGGCCGTGAACCACCCCGCCACCTACTACGGGCTGATGGCGCGCGAGCGCACGCTCCTGCTGGACGCCGGGCGGCGCGAGCGGCTGCAGGAAGCGCTCGAGGCCCCTCCCAGGGCCGACAGCCCATGGCCCATGTACGCAGGGCCGCTGGGGAAGGACCCGCACTTCCTGGCGGGGGTGGAGCTCCTGCGCCTCGGCTTCGACGAGGCGGTGGGTGCCGAGCTCCTCGCCGCCCAGCGAAGCGGGGCCCCTGCCGAGTCCATCCGTCTCCTCGTCCACCTGCTCGCCCGTGCCGGTGATCAGCGCGGCGCGCACGCGGTGGCGAGGCTCTCGCTCCGGCGCGAGCTGAGCGGCCGCATCACCCCGAAGACGCGGGCGGTCTGGGAGATTGCGTACCCGCTCGCCTTCCGCGACATGGTGATGAAGCACTGCGACACCGCGGGTGTGGACCCGGACCTGCTGCAGGCCCTCATGCGCGAGGAGAGCGCGCTGGACCCCAAGGCGCTCTCGTGGGCAGGAGCGATGGGACTGACCCAGCTGATGCCGGTCACCGCGCGGGGTGTGGCCTCCCAGCTCAAGCTCCGCAGGCTCGGGACGGAGGACCTGCTCCAGCCGGAGCTGAACATCCGCCTCGGCTCCTGGTACCTGGGCTCCCTCCTCCGGCGCTTCGCAGGGGAGAAGGCCTTCGCGCTCGCGAGCTACAACGCGGGAGCGGGTGCAGTGAAGCGGTGGCGCGCCGAGAGCCCCGAGCAGCCGCTGGACGCCTGGGTGGAGGAGATCCCCATCGCCGAGACCCGGGGGTACGTGAAGCGCGTGCTTCGTTCGTACAACACCTACCAGCTGCTCTACGGCCTGCGCCCCCCGAAGGAGGCCGTCAGCGCGCTCGGGTCCGTCCCGGGATCGCGGAACTGAGCAGACCGCTGCCTGCAACCCTGCAGGCGTGGGCTGCCCCGGATACACTTGGCGGTGTGAGTGTACCGGTGGAAGACAACGACAAGAACGTGCGCCTCCGGGCGCTTCCCTCCGTGGAGGCGGTGCTCCAGCGCGCGTCGCTCGGCGAGGCCCTGGGGCGTGTGCCCCGCTCGCGCGCGGTGGCCGCAATCCGCCTGGCGGTGGACACGGCGCGCACGCGCCTCCTCGAGCACGGAGGGCCCGGCTTCGCGGACGCGGACGTCCATAGCGCCCTCGCGCACCTGTCGCAGCCCCGGCTGCGTCCGGTGCTCAATGCGACGGGTGTGGTGCTCCACACGAACCTCGGCCGCGCGCCGCTGAGCGCGCACGCCCTCGAGCGCCTCCAGGCGGTGGCGGGGGGCTACACCAACCTGGAGTACGATCTCGAGGAGGGGGAGCGGGGGAGCCGCTACGCGCCCGTGGTGGACGTCCTGCGTGAGCTCACCGGGGCCGAGGACGCGGTGGTGGTCAACAACTGCGCCGGCGCGGTGCTGCTCGTGCTCGCGGCGCTCGGTGCGGGGCGCGAGGGCGTGGTGTCGCGAGGGGAGCTCATCGAGATTGGCGGGGGCTTCCGCATCCCGGACGTCATGCGCCAGTCCGGCGTCCGCCTGGTGGAGGTGGGCACCACGAACCGCACCCGGCTCGACGATTATGCAGGCGCCCTCACTCCGGAGACCGCGCTGCTCGTGAAGGTACACCGCGGAAACTTCGCGCAGGTGGGCTTCACGTCGGAGGTCCCGGTGACGGAGCTGTCACGGCTCGGTCAGGAGCGGGGGCTCCCGGTCGTCGTGGATCTGGGAACCGGCGCGCTCGTGCCGCTCAGAGGGGTGGGTCTCACCGCGGAGCCCACCGTGAGCGACGCCGTGGAGGCCGGCGCGGACGTCGTGACATTCAGTGGAGACAAGCTGCTCGGCGGGCCGCAGGCGGGAATCATCGTGGGCGGTGCGCGTTGGATCGAGCGTGTGCGGTCCCACCCCCTCAACCGCGCGCTGCGCGTGGACAAGCTGACCGTGGCCGCGCTGGAGGCCACGCTGGAGCTCTACCGTGACGAGCGCTGGGACGACATCCCTGCGCTCCGGCTCCTCAGCCAGCCCCCGGAGCTCCTGCGCCGACGGGCCATGCAGCTCGCCTCCCTGCTGGCCAGCCGGGGCGTCGCGGCGAGCGTGGAGGACGTGGTGGGGCAGGTGGGAGGAGGGGCCATGCCGCTCGCGGCGCCGCCGTCCTCGGCCTGCTGTGTGGACGTGGAGGACCCGGCGGATTTGCTCGAGGGCCTGCGAAAGTCGGAGACTCCCGTCATCGGCCGTCTCCTGGATGGCCGTGCGGTGTTCGACGTGCGCTGTCTCGGTGAGTCGCAGCTGGAGGCCGTCGCGGCGGCCATATGCGCAGTGCTCGGGGATGAGAGTGCATGATCCAAAGCAACGTCCTGGTCCTCAATCGCAACTACCAGCCCGTCCACGTCACCACGGTGAAGCGGGCGTTCGCGCTGCTCTACCAGGGAGTGGCCAAGGCGATTGACGAGCAGTACCGGCTCTACGAGTTCTCGGACTGGGCGGCCCTGAGCGCCGCCGAGCACGAGTGCATCACCACCATCAGCCGCACCATCCGTGTTCCACGGGTGGTGGTGCTCACCGCCTACGAGCACCTGCCGCGCGGGCGCGTGCGCTTCAGCCGGCTCAACATCTACGCGCGCGACGGAGACACGTGCCAGTACTGCGGACGGACGCTGCCCCGCGCCGAGCTGAACCTCGACCACGTCAGTCCCCGCAGTCAGGGTGGCAAGACGTCCTGGGAGAACGTGGTCTGCTCGTGCATCCCCTGCAACCTGCGCAAGGGCGGGCGGACGCCGGACCAGGCCGGGATGAAGCTCCTGAAGAAGCCGATGAGGCCGCGCTGGACGCCGTTCTTCCGAGGCGCCTCCCGCCGCATCACCTACCGCGAGTGGATTCCCTTCCTCAGTCTCGCGGACGCGTCCTACTGGCACGTCGAGCTCAGGGACGAGTAGACACGCACACTGACCTGTCGGCCAGGCAGCTGCTCGTCCGCCAGGCCGTCCTGCGCGTCCAGTCGCCAGCGCTGCTCGGGCCTGGCGTGTCTGGACTCCGGCGATGGCGCCTGCGATGGCACGTCCGCGTACACCCACGTGGTGCCTTTCGGGAGACGGAGGCCGGACGGCTGCCCCGTGGGGCGGCGGAAGAATCGACTCGGCCACAGGGTGCGGTAGCATGCTGTGGCCGTGTTCAAGCCCGGGCGCCCAGAAATG
Source organism: Myxococcaceae bacterium (assembly GCA_022616315.1). Classification (GTDB taxonomy): domain Bacteria; phylum Myxococcota; class Myxococcia; order Myxococcales; family Myxococcaceae; genus JAKEEX01. The sequence goes on along the minus strand of JAKEEX010000165.1, from coordinate 27,327 downwards.
ACCGTCGATGACGCGGAGGAGGCCTCGCCCTATCAGGGGGAGGCCATGCCCGTCGCCGCCGTGTCCAAGAATGCGTTCCCGGGGAGTGCAGCCCGTGCGCGCCCCCGCCGCATCATCGCCGTGGGGGGAGGGAAGGGCGGCATCGGAAAGTCGCTCCTCTCCGCGAACCTCGGCGTCGCGCTCGCGCGCGAGGGCGCGCGGGTCCTCCTCGTGGATGGGGACCTCGGGGGCGCGAACCTCCACACCTGCCTCGGGATGCCGCCGCCCTCGGTGACGCTCTCGGACTTCGTCCAGCGCCGCGTGGCGACGCTCGAGGAGGCGCAGGTGTCCTCGGGGGTGGAGAACCTGCGCGTCATCGCCGGCGCGCAGGACGTGCTGGACGCCGCGAACATGCGGTACCCGCAGAAGCAGAAGCTCATCCGCAGCCTGCTCGCCACGGACGTGGACTACCTCGTCCTGGACCTGGGGGCGGGCACCAGCTTCAATACGCTCGACTTCTTCCTCGTCGCGGACATCGGTGTGCTCGTGCTGCTGCCGGAGCCCACCTCGGTGGAGAATGCGTACCGGTTCGTGAAGGCGGCGTTCTTCCGGCGACTGCTCAACGTCGGGATGGAGATGGGCGTGGCGGACCTCGTCGAGGACGCGCTCAGCACGCGGGACGGGAACTCTCTCACACCCTTCACCTTCATCTCCCGGGTGAAGCGTCAGAACCCGGAGGCCGGCGCGGCCATGGAGCGTGAGCTCACGACCTTCCGCGTGCAGCTCGTCGTCAACCAGGTGCGCACTGGGGCGGATGCGCACGTGGCGCAGGCCGTGGCCTCCGCCTGGAAGAAGTTCTTCGGGCTGGAGATGGAGCCCATCGGCAGCATTCCCTACGATGACGACGCCTGGCGCGCGGTGCGCAAGCGGCGTCCCCTCCTGCTCGAGAGCCCCGACAGCCCCGCCGCCCGCAGCATCACGGAGGTGGCGCGCCGCCTCCTGACGCTTCCGGGCCCTCCTTCCGCTGGACCATGAAGCCCTACCAGTCCCTCAACTACTTCGAACTGCTCGAGGTCCCCCACACGGCGACCACGGAGGAGATCCTCGACGCCCACCGCCGGCAGCAGGAGATGTACGCGCCGGACTCGGTGGCCCTCTACGTTCTCGAGGACACCACGCAGGTGGAGGAGCTCCGCAAGCTGCTCACCGAGGCGATGGAGTTCCTCTCCGACGCGGACCTCCGCGCGGAGTACCACCAGCAGCTCGGGCTCCCGCCTCCGGGCGCGCGCCCGGAGGCACCGGTTCAGCCTCCCGCCTCACGCGCCGAGGCGCTGCCCCCTCCGCGTCCCGCTCCTCCGCCCCCCGCTCCGGTTCAGGTCGAGGAGGCGCCGAAGGCGGGACGCGAGTCCTCCATCCCGGGCGACGAGGGTGTCTCGGCTCCCGCCGTCCGTGTCCGGGAGTCCCGCATCAGCCGGGTGGAGTTCTCCCCGGACGCCGAGTTCAACGGGGAGCTCCTGCGCCGCATCCGGGAGAGCCGCGGCGTGAGCCTGCAGGCCATGGTGGACCGCACGCGCATCTCCACACGGCACCTGGAGAGCATCGAGGCGGACCGCTACAAGCTCCTCCCGGCATCGGTCTACCTGCGTGGAATGTTGATGAGCGTGGCCCGGGAGCTGGGGCTGGATCCGGCGAGGGTCGCGCGGAGTTACATGGACCTCGCCGCCCGCGCATCCGGTCCGTCGTCCCCCTGACGGCCCGCTCGACGTAGTTGACCCCTCGCCGCCCCGTGCCTAAAGGAACGAGACCATGACGGAAGAGGAAAAGGTCAAGGCGATGCGGCTCGCCCGCGCGATTGCCTCCGACATCTCGCTCTACAACGAGCAGAAGATCATCAAGGGCGTCGAGCAGGACAACCTCTTCGAGGTGCTCAAGGACGAGCTGGAGGAGGGCCGCGAGCTGTACCGCAGCAGGGTGAGCCAGGAGCTGTTCACCACCACCAACTTCTTCGAGCGGGCCATCAACGACATCGTCCTGCGCAGCAAGGCGCACGTGAAGTCCCGCATTTGGTAGGCGTCGCGGACGAGCGCAGCCACGCCGTCCCCGCGGAGGCGAGGGGCGAGCGGCTCGACGCGTACCTCGCCCGCGTCTTCCCCGACCTCTCCCGCTCGCGCATCCAGGCGCTCCTCGAGACCGGCGACGTGCAGGTGGACGGCCGGGTCCGCAAGGCGTCCCACCGGCTGTCCGGAGGCGAGTCGCTCCTCGTCCGGGTGCCTCCACCGGTCCCCGCAGAGGCGCTCCCGGAGGACCTGCCCCTGACGCTCCTCTACGAGGATGCGGACCTCGTCGTTCTCGACAAGGCGGCGGGGATGGTGGTGCATCCGGGGGCGGGGCACGACCGCGGAACGCTCGTCAACGCGCTCCTCCACCGGGTGGCGGACCTGCGCGGCGTGGGCGGTGAGCTGCGGCCAGGCATCGTCCACCGTCTGGACAAGGACACGAGCGGCTGCATCGTGGTGGCGAAGCACGCCCAGGCGCTCGCGGCGCTGCAGGCCGCCTTCAAGTCGCGCGACGTGGACAAGACGTACCTCGCCCTCGTGCACGGGAAGCCGCCCGCGGAGGGCCGCATCGACACGCACTTCGGGCGTCACCCCGTGCACCGCCAGCGCTTCACCGGCCGCCTGAAGGAGGGCAAGCGGGCCGTCACGGTCTTCCACACCCGCGAGCACTTCCAGGGCGCGGCCCTAGTGGAGGTGGAACTGCACACGGGGCGGACGCACCAGATCCGGGTGCACCTCTCGGAGGCCGGCCATCCATTGCTCTGCGACGAGCTCTACGGCGGCGCGAGGAAGGTGAAGGGCCCCGTCGCACAGGCCCAGGAGGTCCTCGGCCGCCAGGCCCTCCACGCCTGGAAGCTCGAGTTCCCGCACCCACGCACGGGGCAGCGACTCCACTTCGAAGCGCCGCTCCCCGCGGACTTCAAGAGCGCCCTGGAAGCCCTGCGTGCGGCCACCCCCTCCCCCTCCGGGACAGGGAAAGGGTGAGGGGGCTGGATCGACTCCGGGTCTCGGCGCTCCCGCCGGTCAGCTCGCCGCGCTGGAGGGAGCGCTCTTCTCGGTGGCGGGTACCGTCGCCTCGACTGCGCGCGCACCGCCCTCGAGTCGCCGAAGCAGGGGAGACACCACGAGCATCAGGGCGCCCGAACCGAGGCCCACCCAGCCGAGCACGCCGAAGACCTCCGCGTACCTCACGAGGGCATCGGCCGTAGCGGTGTTGGGATCCATGGCTGCCATCGTCCCGAAGCGGCCTGCGAGCATCTCGCCGAACGCCGAGGCGAGGAACCAGACCCCCATCATCAGGCTCACGACGCGTGGCACGGAGAGTGTCGTGACCGCGGACAGGCCAATGGGTGAGAGGACCATCTCGCCCACCTCCAGGACGAGATAGGCCAGGACGAACCACCAGAACCCGACCTTGCCGTTCGCCTCCGGATGCGTGGCTGCGTACACGAGCACGAACATGGCGAGGCCGGCGAAGGCGAGGCCCAGGCCGAACTTCGCCGGTGCGGACGGGTTGGCCCGTGCCCTGTCGAGCACCGGCCACAGCCAGGAGAAGAGAGGCGCGAGGATGAAGATGAAGAACGCCCCGATGGAGGTGAGCTGGCCCGCGCTCCACTCCTGGCCCAGCGCCTGTCGGTTCATCACGCGGTCCGAGAACGCGAGCCACGTCCCATACGTCTGCTCGTAGAGGCCCCAGAACATCGTGCTGACGGCGATGATGGCCAGGAGCAACACCATGCGCCCCCGCTCCGATGGAGTGCACTCCTTGAGGAGGAAGCGCGTGAGCCACACTGCGAGCACGCCCGTGAGAGTGATGGCCACCACCTCGGTGGCGGTGATCTCGTGGCCTGCACCGAGGCCGAGAATGGAGCCGATGGCGGAGAAGTCGAACCGGGTCTGGAGGATCTGCCAGACGACGGCCACGCCGGCGAGCGCGCCCAGGTAGATGAGCCACTCGCGGTTGAGTCCCGCCACGAGCTTCTGCTTCAGGAGCTCCGGTCGAGGGGACTCGGCCTTGCCCTGCAGGTGCTTCTGGAAGAACCAGAAGACCAGGAGGCCGATGACCATGCCGACGCCCGCGGCGCCGAAGCCGTAGCCCCAACCGTAGGTCTCGCCCAGGTAGGCGCAGAGGAGGCTGGACACGAAGGCGCCGATGTTGATGCCCATGTAGAACAGCGTGAAGCCCGAATCCCGGCGCGGATCCGCCTCCGGATAGAGCCGTCCCACGATGGTGGAGATGTTGGGCTTGAGGAAGCCGACGCCCATGATGATGAAGGCGAGCGACGCGTAGAACACCTGCAGCGCGAACCCGTCGCGCACGACCTCGCCGCCCACGGTCCTGGCCGCCTGGCCTTCGAACGCCATCCCGAAGTGGCCGAGGACCAGGAGGATGCCTCCGAACAGGACCGCCTTGCGCATCCCGAGGAAGCGGTCCGCCAGCATGCCTCCGAGCACCGGCAGCGCATATGCGAGGCCCGCGTACGTGCCGAGCAGCAAGTACCCGTTCGCGTCGCTGAAGAGGTGGTACTTCGTGAGGTAGAGGAACAGCAGCGCCTTCATCCCGTAGAACGAAAAGCGCTCGAACATCTCCACGAAGAAGCAGACGTAGAGGCCGAGCGGGTGGCCCAGCAGGGTCCGTCCCGGAGCACTGGCGGCGTCAGCCGGGAGGGTGGCGGTGTCACTCATCGTCGGTCATTCCTCGCTCTCGAAGTGGCCTCGTCAGAAGGCTGAGCCCGCAGCCTAGCGGCCCGTGGCCGTCGCGCCCAGATGCCGGTGTCCAGCAGCCCTGCCCGGTACACCCTGCCTGCCCTGTACACCCTGCCTGCCCGGACACTCCGCCCTGGGAAGCCAGGCTCCAACAGCACGCCTGCCCGAGACATGCCGCGGATGGCGTGTTCGTAGCGCTCGCGCGCCCGCCCGGAGAGCACACGGGGGGTGGGGAGTGTGCTAGGGCCCTGGGGCGCATGACGTCCTGGAGCTACGTGGGCTTGATGGTGCTGGCCGGCGCTCTCATCGCCTTCCAGTCTCCCATCAACGCTGCACTCGCGCGGGGCGTGGGCGTCTTCGAGGCGTCACTCGTGTCCTTCGCCGTGGGCACCGTCGCCGCGGTGGTGGTCGTCACCGCGCTCGGAAAGGGAGACCTCGGGACGGTGCTCGGGGTCCCACGCTGGCAGCTCCTGGGCGGGCTGCTCGGGCTCACGTACGTCACCCTCATCATCGTGTCCGTGCCACGCATCGGCGTCACGGTGGTGATGGTGACAGGGCTCCTGGGTCAGCTCGTCACGGCGATGCTCATCGACCACTTCGGCTGGTTCGGGCTCGCGGTGCGGCCGGTGGGCGTCCCGCGCCTGGCGGGCGTGGTGCTCCTCTTCGTCGCCCTCTACCTCATCAACTGGCGACGCTAGCGCGGGGCGCTACTGCACGGAGCTGAGCTGCTCCGGATCCACCTCGGCCATCAGCGCGGCGAGCTCCGCCTTCAGCTTGTCCTTGGCACGGATCTCCAGCTGGCGCGCGCGCTCGCGGGAGAAGCCGAAGTGCTCGCCCAGCTCCTTGAGCGTCATGGGGCGCTCGTTCATCACGCGCTGCTCGATGATGAAGCGCTCGCGCGGATCCAGCCGCATCAGCGCGGTGCGGACGCGGGAGTTGATGAGGCCCGCCTCCTCCTTGTCCGCGAACTCGTCGTCCTGGGGCGCGCTCGTGCTCACCACGAAGTCCACGTGGCTGTTGCCCCCGTCCTCGCCCATGGGGGCGTCGAGCGACAGGTCCCGCCCACCCATGCGCTGCTCCATCTCGCGCACCTCCGCGGGCTTGACTCGAAGCCTCCGCGCGATCTCCTCCACGTTGCCCACGGAGGTGTCCGCGCCGAGCTTCTCGAGCTCGCGTCGCGTCCGGGCGAGGCTGAAGAAGAGCTTGCGCTGCGCCTGTGTGGTCCCAAGCTTCACGAGGCTCCAGCTCTTGAGGATGTAGTTCTGGATGTACGCGCGGATCCACCACACGGCGTAGGAGATGAGGCGGATGCCCTTGTCCGGGTCGAACTTCTGCACCGCCTTCATCAGGCCGATGTTCCCCTCCTGGATGAGGTCCGACATCTTGATGCCGTACGAGCGGTACTCGTAGGCCACCTTCACCACGAAGCGCAGGTTGGACGTCACCAGCCTGTGCCCCGCCTGGAGGTCACCGCGGATGAAGGTCCGCGCGAGCGCCTGCTCCTCCTCCTGCGTCAGCAGCGAGTAGCGGTTGATCTCCGACAGGTACATGGCCAGGGAGCCGGACGAGGAGGACTGCTCGTGGGTGGCCTGCATGCGTGGTCTCCGTGAGCAGCCCCGTGGCGTGAGCCCGGGGCCAGTGGGTGGGCGAGGGAAGTTCGTTTCCACTCGAGGCGCTGCCGGGACTTGACTGGAGCAACACCGGTGCCAGTGCGACGAACGGCGAAACAGACGGGGTTCTGGGGGGTTGACGCCCGGCCTGGCAAGGCACGTGGTCGCGTCCGGTAAGACTTGCAGCGGGCGCAGGGCAGACTCCCGTGCGAGCGAGGAACGGCGAGGAATGCCGTTGTTTCATCCGCTTCACCTCCCTGGGGCGAACGACCTATGTCAGCGCGCACGTGCCCGCGCTCGCCTCGCCTGGCGCTCCTGCCGTGCAGGGGGCAGGGGAGCAGTCGCCCGGAGTGTCAGCGGCCGGTGGTGACGGAGCGCGGCGCGTCTGCCTGTCGCCGGGCCTCGATGGCCCGGGCAAGCACGCGTGCCAGCGCCCGGGCCTCGCCGTCGGCGAGGGACACACCACCGAAGCGCGCCTCGAGGTAGCGGCGGGTGACGCGGGCCACGGGCGCGGCCAGGGGGTGCACGCTCACCCTGAGGCGTGCGGCGAGCTCCTCAAGCGGCTCACCTTCGCGCCACACGCCCGGAGTGCGTCGCAGCTCACGCTCGACTGCCTCGAGCAGGCCGGTGGCCGCATGCGGTGCGGTCCTCCTGCGTCTGTGGTCCAGCAGACGGAGCGTGGCGTAGACGGCGAGCGCCACCGCAAGGGCCGCCGCCCAGGCACGTGCAGGCGGAAGCCGGAGCCGCCCCTCTGGCATGGCCTCGCGGGAGGTGGGAGGGCGCACGAGTGAGCGCAGCAGGTCCACCTGGTCACGGAAGCTGTAGTCCAGGACCTGTGTGCGCCAGAGGGCGTCCACCGCTTCGTACACGCGCGTCAGCCAGGCGAGCAATGCGGCGGGCTGTGCCGCGCGGTAGGCCTCCGGCGTCGCGTCCACGGTGACCCAGCCGCGCCCTGGCACCAGCACCTGGGTCCACGCGTGCGCATCCCCGGCGCGCACCACGTAGTGTCCTTCCATCCGCTCGCCCCCGAAGAATCCGGCGGCCACACGCGCAGGGATGCCCTGGGTGCGCAGGAGGATGGCGAGCGCGGTGGCGAAGTGCTCGCAGTGGCCCTCCTGGCGCTCGAAGAGGAAGTGCGCGAGCGGGTCCTCCACCTCGCCCGGGAGCTCGAGGCTGTAGCGGTAGTTGCTCCGGAGGTATGTGGCGAGCCGCTCGGCGGAGGCGAGCGGTTCGGTGGTGGTGCCGAGCTCCCGCGCCGCGAGCGCGCTGACGCGCGGGTCCATGTCCGGAGGCAGGCTGAGGAAGAGGGACGCATCCTTCACACGCGCCGCGCGGGTCTCCTGGCGTGCGGGCGGCATGCTGTAGGCGTGGTAGCTGTAGCCCGTGCCGCGGACGGCGAAGCGGACCTCCCCGCTCGGCGAGCGGACGAGCCCCGTCCGCCGGCTGCCCTGGGGCGAGTGGGCGGTGGCGCCTCCGATGAGGGACGGCGACTCGAGCGCGACGGCGGTCGTTGCGCCGTACGCGGGCAGCAGCTCCACCTCCTGGTGGAGGACACCCTCGCCTCCCGGCGCCAGACGCACCTGGTCCGCGCTGCCCAGAGGCTCGCCCACGCTGGACCACTCGGTGCCGTCGAACGTGTCGAAGGTGGAGCCCACCCAGTACGCGTCCAGTCGCTCCAGCCCGGGGTCGGGGGTCAGCCGCGCTCGTAGCACGACGCGCGGATTGGTCTTCAATGTCCCGGTGCCTCCGAGCCGGACCGTGTCCGAGTAGCCGGTGGTGGCGGGCCCGAGCCCGGGCGACACGCGCCGTCCGGCCACGTTCCAGGAGAGGCGGGGGAAGAGGACGAAGAAGGCAAGGCTGCCCACAAGCGCGAAGAGCAGCCCGAGCGCGAGCAGCCGGAGGACGGCGCGCACGGGCACCACCTCCCCCGCGGGAGTGGCCGCCTCCACCACGCCCAGGCCCAGTGAGAGCGCGGCGAACGTCGCGAACAGTGCGAGCGCGAGCGCGTAGAGGAGCTCACCGGAGAGCGCCGCGCCGCCCGCGACCATGAGGAGGCCCGTGAGGTGGACCTGCGCGTCGGTGGCAGGCGTGGGCGCGGACAGGAGGCGCTGCGTGGTGACGAGTCCAGCGAACGTGCACGCCGCCACCACCAGGTCCACCATTCCCCGCGCGACGGCGCCCATGAGCAATGCGCCCATCAGCGCGAGCACCAGGGCGCTCAGGCCACCCCGGCTGCCGAAGGGGCGGCGCCCCAGCAGCGCGAGACCGACACCCAGGCCCACCACCACGAGCGCAGGGGCGGGAAGCTGACCCGAGACGGCCATGGAGACGAAGGCGAAAGCGGCCGCGAGGTCGCGGAGCCTCAGCCGGAGGAGGGACCGTGGCTGCATCACGCGGCCTCCTCCTGGGCGAGAGGGGCGTGGCCCACCAGTGCGAGTGCGCGGAGCAGCCGCCGCAGCTGTCCAGGCCCCACGGCGGGCCGCAGCCGGAACTCCGCCGCCCCGAGGCCCACCTCGTGGCCTTCCGCGAGGAGCCGCTGTGCCTGCGCGGCGAGCTCCTCACAGCGGCGATCCAGAGCCGCGAGAGGGAGCGTGGGGTCCACCTCGAGAACGAAGGACCGCCGCTCCTCCCGCTCGCGCTCGGTGCGCAGCAGGGTGCCGGTGGAGGCGCTCTTCAGCCAGTGGATGCGCCGGGCATCCTCGCCCTCGGCGAGCTCGCGAAGCCCCGCGACGTCACCGGTTCCGTCCTGGAGGCGCGCGCTTCCCACGAGCCCCGCGGGGCCCTCGTGGGAGACCGGCACGGGCTCGCAGGAGTGACCGCGCGCGGGATACACGAGCAGCGTGCCCTCCAGCGGGAAGACACGGCTCTTCGCGAAGAGGCCCAGCGGAAAGGTGGTGGTGACCTTCACGGCCGTGAGCGGAACGGGCCCGCGCCGGGGGGCCTTCAGGTCCGCGCGCACCACCTGCTCCGCGCCGGCGCTCAAGGCGGCGAGGCGGCCCTCGCCCTGCAGCGGGGCTCCCACCTCGCTCACGGTGAGAGCGAACGCCAGCCCGCGCCGGCGAGAGAGGGCCCAGCGGAACGCGAAGGGCTCTCCCGCGTGGGCCGCCTCCGCGCCCAGCCGGCGCACCGTGAGGTCGCTCAGACAGCGCTCGGAGAGAACGCCCGACACGACGATGACGCTCAGCAGGAGGCCCAGCAGGAGGTAGAGGAGGTTGTTGCCGGTGTTGAGCGCGCCCAGGCCCACGCCCACCGTGACGACCAGGTACGTGCGCCCGGTCCGCGTGACGGAGAGCCTCCGCGGTGGACGCATCCACCGTGCGAGCCGCGCCCGCCAGGCGGGTCGCGTGGGAGTGGGGGCGGGAGGGGAGGCCACGGCGTCGTCGGAGGAGGGGCTCTAGCGCGGAGCCGGAACGCGGCGGGCGACCTCCTCCAGCACGTGGGCCGCCTCCTCGCGGGAATAGGCCCCTTGCACCGCGCTGCGCAGCAGCAGCCGGTGCGCGAGACACGGCACGAGCAACGCGCGAAGGTCCCCCGGGGTGACGAAGGCGCGCCCCTCGAAGAGCGCACGCGCACGCGCTGCCGCCATCAGCCCCATCACCGCGCGTGTGGAGGCGCCGCGCTCGATGTCTCCGTGCGTGCGCGTGGCCCCGGCGAGCCGCACTGCGTAGTCCGCCACGCTCTCTTCCACGGTCACCCCGGCGCACAGCGCCCTCAGGCCGAGGAGCTCCTCGGGTGAGGAGCTGCCCACGAGCTCCGTGAGCGCGCCCGCGCCACCGCCGCGGATCAGGAGCTGCGCCTCCCACTCCGGCCCGGGGTGGCCGAGAGACAGGCGCATGAGGAAGCGGTCCAGCTGCGAGTCGGGGAGGGGATACGTCCCGCTGAAGTCCACCGGGTTCTGGGTGGCCACCACGGTGAAGGGCTGGGGAAGCGGATGGCTCGTGCCGTCCAGGCTCACCTGCCCCTGTGCCATGGCCTCGAGCAGCGAGGACTGGGTGCGCGGCGGGGCCCGGTTCAGCTCGTCCGCGAGCACCAGCTGGTGGAAGAGGGGTCCCGGACGGAAGGTGAAGGTCGCGCTCGCCGCGTGGAACACCTGGGTGCCGAGGATGTCCGCGGGCATGAGGTCCGAGGTGAACTGCACCCGCGCGTAGGACAGGCGGAAGGCGCGCGCGAGCGCCTCGGCGAGCGTCGTCTTACCCACGCCGGGGACGTCCTCGAGGAGGAGGTGTCCACCGGCGACGAGGCAGGTGACGGCGAGCTCCACCTGCGGGCGCTTCCCGAGGATGACGCGCTCGAGGGCGTGCACCACGCGCTCCATCTGGGCACGGGCGCGGGTGGGCTCGAAGGCGGGTGCGAGGGGGCGGGCAGGCTGGCTCATCCGCGCCGAACTCTAGCCGACGCCCTCGCTCCCACGGGAGGAGGAACGGGGGTGGGATGCGCTTCTAGCCCGCGAGCGGCAGCTCCTCGGCTGCCCCATAGGCTCTCGCCGCAGGAGGTGGGAGCTCCACCCCGAAGTAGCGGAACACCTGCTCGCGGTGGTGGTCCAGGCCGAAGAGGCGGACCGGCGTTTGGGTCAGCATGCTCTGCGATGCGACGGCCACCGCGACGTCCGCGAAGGCCCGCACCTGCGAGAAGTCGAGGATGAGCTCCCGGACGTGGCGATGGTCCAGACCCTCGAGCACCCGGGTCAGCTTCGCCGCGGTACTCCCGTCGAAGGTCCCGGACAGGTAGAGCGTGACGGCGCCTGCGGACTCCTCGCGACGGATTTCCAGCGATGGCATGCGGGGGGTTCCCTTCCTGACTCCCGGGGGTCGGCCGCCGGAGACCATCGTGGATGGGTGCTGGAAAGAACAGCCCCCCGTGGGTGGGATCGTTCCCACTGTCGAGAGCTGATCACGTCCCTGCGCCTGCAGCCTCAGCTGGTCGGCGTCGAGACGGCCTCGGCGAGGCGGCGCGACAGCTCGGCCTGCTGGACGGCCTTCAGCTGCTGGAAATCGCGCACGACCTTGACGGGATAGCCGGCGATGAACCTCGCGGCCCGCGTCCCGTGGGAGAGGATCTTCTTCGCGGCACCCGGACCCGCGTTGTACGCCACGAGCGCCCGCTCGACGGTGCCGAAGCGCTGGAGCAGCTCGGCGAGGTACGCGGTGCCCAGCGCGACGTTGAGGTCGGTCTCGAAGAGGTCTGCCGTGCGTCCGAGCACCTGGCCACGACGCTGCATCAGCCAGCGACCGGTGTCCGGCATCAGCTGCATCAGCCCCAGAGCACCCACGCGGCTGACGGCGTAGGGGTTGAACGAGCTCTCGCTCCGGATGACGGCCACAACCAGGAGCGGATCCAGCCCATGACGCTCCGCCTCGCGGAGGATGGTGACGGCGAGCCTCCGCTGCTGTTTCTGTGGCAGTCCCGTGGCACGCACCGCCTTCGCCACGCCTAGCGCCTCCGCACGGCGGTAGGCCGCCTCGGCTTCGAGCTCCTCGATGCGCGCCTTGAGCTTCCGGACGGTGGCCTCCTTCTCGGCCAGAGCGCGCCGCAGGAGCACCATGTCGGAATCGTGGGTGTCCTCCTGGAGCGTCCGCGTGGGACCTCCGACCTCGTCTGCATGGCCCACGCTGGCCAAGAGGACCCACGCCAAGAGCCAACCGCGCATTGCGACCTCCTGCAGACTCCGGTCCACCCCATCCAGGCGTCCAAGAGACGCGCCCTGCGAGCAGCCGCCGTGCCAGGGCGCCGGATCCAAGGCTTTCCGGCACCTGGCGAGCAGCACCTGCCGGACGACCCTGAAAAAACGACCGCTCGCGTGCGCCGGGTCCCGGAAAAAGGACGCCCACGATGCGGCCCCTGCTCGCCCCCCCCGCGGGGCCCAACCGGCGTCGTTGTCACGCCGGGTGGGCGTTCCTAGCTTCGGCCACGCTGCGCACCCGGTGCACGCGCCTTCCGTGCAGCGACCTGGAGCGGACGGATGTTGTGGACGATGGCGGTCATTCTCCTAGGACTGTGGGTCCTGGGGATGGTGAGCGGGGCGTCCCTGGGCCTCTGGCTTCACCTCTTCTTCGTCTTCGCCCTCGTCTGCGCGGTGCTCGCAGCCGCGGCGGGAGCACGCGGGCGCGGAGCTGGGGCGCGATGAAGGGTGTGGCGCGATGAAGGTGGGCCTCTCCGCGGACGGCCTGCGTGTGGTGGCGCTCCCGCGCGACCGGTCCGGCTTCGTGCGGCGCAGGTGTGGTGCGTGTCGCCGGCACTTCAAGACGCGTCCGGGCGCACAGGATGGGCTCGCGGTGCAGCGCTTCCTCGCGAAGCAACTGAAGCACCAGGACGCGGACGTCCCGGACGCGGTGGAGCACTCGCGCTGCCCCTATTGCGGCACCGCGGGTGCGGCCGAGGCCTGGCTCACGGCGGGCCAGCGCGCGCACATCGCGAAGCTGGCGCGCGGACTCGAGGACCACGTGCAGCACGCGCAGATGCTCCAGGCCGGCTACACGCTGGACCCCACCGCGCGTCCCACCTTCCTTCCGGTGACGCCCGAGCCGCTGCCGTTCTCGCTCGGCACGGAGCCGGAGGACCTCCGCTCCGTCCACCTCGTGTGCTGCGACCTGGACGTGAAGGTCCAACCGGACTGGGACGGACCGCTCCACTGCCCGGAGTGCGGCGTGCGTCACGGCTGGCCCACGCACGCGGTTCGCGTGTCCCTCCTGCGCGAGTAGGCGCGCGAAGTCCGGAGCACCACGGCCGCGCAGGGTGGCTCCAAAGGCTGAGTCGGCTCCTCCGGGGGTGCGCGTGCTCTCGCGGCGACAGAGCCCCGCCCGCGGGACGGTGCGCGCCATCCTTGGGCGGATGCTCCTCGTGCACACCGGCTGGATGGTGAAGCGAGTGGCCGGTTGAATCGCCCACCCCCCGTCCCTAGGTTGCCGGAAGGGGACGGTTGCGTTCCCGATCCAGAGCGGAAGAATGGAGGTGGCGGGATGGGGAGCAGACACACCCGACTGGGCGCCGCGCTTGCGGCCGCCTGGGAGTCCGAGGTGGTGTCGGCGCGCCTGCTCGATGCGCTGGCCGAGCGTCACCAGGACGCCCGTGCCCGGGCCAAGCTCCGTGTGCTCGCCGCCTTCTGCCGCGCCCACGCCTCGCGCCTGCTGGCCCGCCTCTCCGCCCTGGGGCGGGGGCCCTTGCCAGTGCCCCGCGAGGTGGACCCCGTCGAGGCCGAGCAGGTGGGCCTCCTCCTCCTGCGCGAGGCACACTTCGCCCGCGTCTCGGCGCAACGGTACGAGGCCCTCGCCCAGCTCGCCCGCCAGCACGCAGACCTGTCGAGCGCCTGGGTGTGCGAGCTGAACCGCACCGAGGAGCTGGACCGGGCCAACGAGCTCACCCACCTCGCGCGGGGCATGGCCGAGCGGGCCCCCGAGGCCTCCCCCGACGGCTGGGCCACCCACGCCGAGAGCTGAACCCTGTCCTTCCCCCCCGAGGAGTGCTAGAGGGGCGCCCACGCATCACCCCGGACCCTGTGGGTGCACTGCGGCCGCACCCTGCCCAGACGGGCAGGTGGCGGAATTCCCAAAGGGTAGATGGCGCCGGACCGCTCCCATGGAGCGGGCCAGCGCAGCGAGGACGACGTGAAGGGTCTGATTGGCAAGAAGGTCGGGATGACGCAGGTGTTCAACGACGAGGGCAACCTCGTGCCGGTGACCGTCATCGACGTGAACACCTGCGTGGTGGTGGGCAAGCGGACGGAGGAGAAGGACCAGTACTCCGCCGTGGCGCTCGGCTTCGGTGTGGCGAAGGAGAAGGCGCTCACGAAGGCGGAGCTCGGCCACTTCAAGAAGCAGGGCGCGCCGCTGCGCCGCCACGTCAAGGAGTTCCGCGTGTCCGCCGCCGACGCGGAGGCGTTCACGGTGGGCGAAGCGGTGAAGGCGGACATGTTCGCCAAGGGCCAGCTGGTGGACGTGACGGGCATCACCAAGGGCCGCGGCTTCACGGGCGTGATGAAGCGCTGGAACTTCAAGGGCTCGCAGACGAAGACGCACGGCACGCACGAGTACCAGCGTCACCCGGGCGCCATCGGTCAGCGCAAGACGCCGGGCCGCGTGTACCCGAACAAGAAGATGCCGGGCCACTACGGCGTGGAGAAGGTCACCACGCAGAACCTCACCGTCGTGGACGTGGACGTGGAGAAGGGCCTGCTGCTGGTGAAGGGCGGCGTCGCCGGCCACAACCAGGGCATCGTCTACGTGCGGCCCTCCATCAAGGTGGCCATGCGCGAGCAGCACAAGGCGGCGAAGGCCGGGAAGAAGTAGTCCCCGAGATTCGAATCGCTCGCGTCTCTGCGGCTCCAGGGCCGGAGGGGACGCGCAGGAGCGGGCGGAGTGGTCGGTGGTGCGTCCCCCGAGAGGGACTGCCCCGGCAGCTCCGCCCGCTTTCTTTTTTACGGCACCGTTAGGGGACTGGCGGGCGCGTCACGCATTCGAGGCGTTCGCTGGGCCGCGCACGGCCAGGGCGGCGTGTCCTCCAGTGACGCCCGCGCGCCTCCAATTGCCCCCTTCCACACACTGAGGTGCGCGGGGCCTTCTCCGTTGCCCCGCACCGAAACAGATTGGCCGCGCCATGCGAGGGGGAGCGTGCTGCTTCCTCCGGGTGTGGCACCAGACTTGCCCCCGGCCCGGATCCAGCTCCCCCGCTGCAACCCGGGCAGCAGCAACAGCCCGGTTCCTGGTCCCTTCGCATGAGGTCGCGCTCGCGTATGGCCCGTTCCCTCTGCACCGTTCCCCTCGTTCTCTCGCTCCTGGCCGCGCCCGCCGCGCTCGCGCAGGAGGGGGAGGAGCTGGTCGAGAAGGTGGTGGTGAGAAACCGCCTCTACACCATGGCGGGGAAGCTCGAGGTCTCCCCGGTCCTGGGCCTCACCATCCTGACGCGCCTGACCAACCACTACAACCTCAACCTCGGCGTGGCCCTGAACTTCACGGAGACGCTCGCCGTGGAGGCGCGGGGTGGGTGGGCGCTCTCGGGGCTCACGGGGCTCGCGCGCGATCTCCAGGACGAGATGGTCAGGAACGACCCTGGAGGTGACCGGCCGAAGTTCGTCGTGGTCGATGACCTGAAGGACCTCTGGCAGCTCAACGGCAACCTCGCCGTGGGCGTGCGCTGGATGCCGCTCTACGGAAAGGTGAACGTCCTCGGTGACGTCCCCGTGCACTTCCAGGCCTACCTGTGGGCCGGACCGGGCGTGGGCACCTTCACGCGCGAGTCCATCGTCTTCTGCCACCAGGTGGACACGTCCTCCGGCGCGCGCAAGTGCATCGACTTTCGCACGGACCGCAGGACCGGACCTCTCGGCTCCGGGGCGGTGGGCTTCAGGTTCTTCACGCACAGAGGCGGCGCGCTCCGCGTGGAGGTCCGGGATTGGGTGTTCCCCGATAGCTACCTCGAGCTCATCAACCGGGTCGACGTGGAGAGCGGCCTGGTCAGTGGCACCCCGGCGCGCGCACCCGGGCTCACGCATCTGGTCATGGCGGACGTCGGCTACACCTTCTTCTTCTGAGGCGGACCCATGCGCTCGCTCCTGACCGCTGCCCTCCTGCTCGCGCCACTCGCCCGCGCGACACCGCTCACTCCCGCCCTGGAGGACCTCCGCACAGCCGTCGTCGCCCAGGCCACCCCCACGCCTTCCGCCGACGAAGAGGAGGACGAAGATGCGGAGAGCCCGGCCGCTCGCGACACCGGCGAGGCCGAAGGGGCGCCCATCCAGCAGACCGCGCTTCCTCCACCAGGCCAGGCGCCGACACTGGCGCCGCAGGCGGACGCTCCGTCCATCAAAGCGCGCCCCCGTGGCGAGCTCGTGTCCGGCGCACCTCTCTTCAATCCGGACGTCGCGGTCCACGTGGTGGAGCGCAAGGCGTTCGCGGACGTCGGACGGCACGAGTTCACGCTCTATCCCTTCGTCGCGCAGTTGAACGGAAAGTTCACCCAGCACTTCGGATCGGCGCTCGCCTACACCTACCACCTGCAGGAGAACTTCGGCCTGCAGCTCACACCGCAGTGGCACTGGACCAGCGCGGAGTCGGGGTTCAACGAGGAGCTCGTCAAGAAGACGCAGCAGACGGCGCAGACGGCGAGCTCCCTCCTGCTCGAGTGGGGCATCAACGCTGGCTTCGAGGTGACGCCGCTCTACGGCAAGTTCGCGTTCAACGAGGACGCGTTGCTGCAGTTCAGCCTCGTCCTCAACGCCGGAGCGGGATTTGGCAGCACCCGCCACCAGCTGGTGCCCTACAGCAGGAACCAGGAGGGAATCGAGACCGAGGCCACGTTCGGGCAGACAGGGGTGCGCTTCACGGGCTCGGTGGGAGGCGGCTTCCGGGTGCAGATGGGAGACCGCCTCGCCGTGCGCCTGGAGGTGCGCGACTTCGTCTACACGGCGCGGGTGGACCGCGTGAACGGCTGCACCCGCGACGACATCGAGGCCATCATCACCAACGCCAACAATGCGGGCGGTACCTGGGGGCCGGGTTGCAACGCCAAGTCCTTCCAGGACCTCGACGGCAATCCGCGGAGCTCGGACCTCGCCATCGCGCGCGAGCTCATCGCCGAACCGAGCTCCGACGTCCTCAACCTCGTCAGCTTCTACACCGGCCTGTCCTACCTCTTCTGAAGCCCGCCTCTCGCGGCCGAAGGTCCGGACCATGAACCGACGCCAGCTGATTCCCCTCACGGCAACGGCCGTCCTGCTCACCGCGAGCCTCGCGCTGGGTCAGGGGCTCGCCAAGTTCAACCAGGCGCTCTCCGCGTTCAACTCGGGCGACCACAGCGCCGCGGCGCAGCGCTTCTTCGAGCTGTCCGAGTCCACGGGCGACCCGGAGACCCAGAAGAAATCCGAGTACTACCTGGCGCAGTCCTTCCTCAAGGCGGGGCTGCCCACCACGGCGCTGGTCCAGTACGCGTCCATCGTCAACGCGGGGAAGAGCCACCCCTTCTATCTGAAGGCGGTGGAGGGCCTGGTGGACGTCCAGGCCCTCCTGGACGACCAGAACCTCGTCCCGAGCCTCATCAACAACAGCTACGACCAGGCGGAGTGGGCGAAGCTGCCGGCGGAGGTGCAGAACCGCGTCAACTTCCTCATCGGGAACATCGCGCGGCGCAGGGCGAAGTTCGAGGAGGCCCGCACGTTCCTCGAGGCGGTGCCAAAGGAGAGCGCGGTCCACGCGCAGGCGCGCTACCTGCTCGGCGTCGTGCTCGCGGATCCGCGCTATCCGGGCCGCGAGAACCCGGACACCGCCCGCGAGCTCAACCGCGCCGCGGCCTCGGCGTTCGAGGAGGTGGTCGCGCTCAAGGACCTGAAGCAGGCGAACCTGAGGAACGCCCAGGAGCTCGCGCTGCTCGGCATGGGGCGCCTGTACTACGGCACCGGCGAGTTCCAGAAGGCCGTGGACGCGTACGAGCGCATCCCTCGCTTCAGCCGCTACTGGGACGTGGCGCTCTTCGAGAATGGCTTCGCGCGCTTCCAGAACGAAGACTACGGCGGCGCGCTCGGCACGCTGCAGGCGCTCTACTCGCCGCAGTTCGCTGGGGCGTTCCAGCCCGAGTCCCGCGTGCTCACCGCCACGGTTTATTACTTCACCTGCCTGTACGACGAGGCCAAGCGCTCACTGGATGACTACGAGAAGATCTACCTCCCCATGCGCCAGGCGCTCGAGCCGCTGGTGACGGGAGACCCGCGGGAGCCCTCCTTCTATTACGAGGCCATCACGCGGGACGAGGGGCGCCTGCCGAGGCCCGTTTCCCTGTGGGTGCGCGCCAACGAGCGCCTGCGCGACCTCGCCTCGAACTTCGCGCAGATTGACCGCGAGAAGGCGCTCATCGCGGGCAACCAGGCGTGGCGCGGTGGCCGGATGGCGGAGACCCTCCAGGGTGACCTGGACCAGAACCGGGAGGTCCTGGTGAAGGTGGCCGGGACGCTGGCGCGAGAGCGGCTCCTCGAGGCCTACCGCAACATCAAGACCTTCCACGACCAGGCCAAGATCATCCGCTTCGAGACCGCGAACGCGGAGAAGGAGATCGTCGAGGCGGGCGTGGACCTGCAGGCGTTCCTTGCCAACAAGACCATCCACCGGCCCAAGGTGCCCGCGGAGAACTGGAACTACTGGCTGTTCCAGGGCGAGTTCTGGCGCGACGAGATCGGCTACTACCAGTACACGCTGAAGAGCGGGTGTCCGCCGGCGCCGGGCGGGGGCGAGGAGGACTGAGGGTCATGAGGTCGTGGCTTGGTGTGGGAGTGCTCTCCCTCGCGCTGCTCGCAGCGCCTTCGGTGCGCGCCGGGTGGCTCGCCCCTCCGCGCAAGGACCCGCGCAAGGCGCAGACGCAGACGCAGGCGCCCGGGAAGGGGAAGACCGCGGCGAAGGCAGAGAAGCGTGCGACCGGCGAGGACGAGGAGCCGGGCCGGCTGGGCCCGAGGAAGCTCGAGGCGCGCGTCCCGAAGCTCGAGGACGGCGAGAAGGGGCGCCTGGCCGCCGCCAAGCGTGACGAGTCCATCGCGCGGCTCAAGGACATCATCCCCAGCATCGAGGACGGCAGCGAGCAGAAGGCCGAGCTCCTCTATCGCCTGAGCGAGCTCTACTGGGAGAAGAGCAAGTACCTCTACTTCCAGGAGATGGCCGCCCACGAGAAGGCGGTGGCCGAGCACGAGGCTGCGCAGCAGCGGGGAGAGAAGCGGCCCGAGCCGAAGCCGGACAACCGCCAGTCCGAGCTGCTCCGCTCGGAGACCATGCGGCTGTACGAGACCATCCTGAAGGAGTACCCGGCCTACCCCCGCAAGGACGAGGTGCTCTTCAACCTCGGCTTCAACCTCTACGAGACGGACAAGAAGGCCGAGGCCGTCAAGCGCTACACCGAGCTCATCAAGAACTACCCCAGCTCCCAGTTCGTGGGTGACACGTACGTCCAGCTGGGCAACCACTGGTTCGACGTGGGGGACGTGCTGAAGGCGCGCAACGCGTACGAGCACGCCAGCAAGTCCAAGGACGCGCGCATCTACGCCTTCTCCATCTACCGGCTGGCCTGGTGCGACTTCAACGTGGGCGAGTTCCAGCCGGGCCTGGAGAAGCTGCAGAAGGTGGTGGACTACGCGGACGCCAACCGCGCCACGAACGTCAAGGCGCTGGTGGACCTGAAGTCGGAGTCGCTCAACGACACCGTCCTCTTCTTCGTGCGCCTGGAGCGCGCCGAGGACGGCATCGCGTACTACCGGCAGAAGGCGACCAGGAAGCGCTTCCCGCGGCTGGTGGAGAAGCTGGCCGCCACGCTCGCCGAGGTGGGCGCTTACGACAGCGCCATCCACACGTACCGCCTGCTCATCAACGAGGACCCGATGAACCCCCGGGCCCCCGAGTTCCAGCAGTCCATCGTGCGCGCGTTCGAGGGTCTGCGGCAGCGCGACAGCGTGCGCGAGGAGATCAAGAAGCTCGCGAACCTCTACAGCCCCGGCTCCTCCTGGTGGGCGGCCAACGCGAAGAACGATCAGGTGCTCCGCAACGCGTTCAGCGTCACCGAGGAGGCGATGCGCAGCATCGTCACCGACTACCACCGCGAGGCGCAGAAGACGAACCTGGTGGAGACCTACCGGCTCGCGCGGGACATCTACAAGCAATACGTGGACAAGTTCGCCACCAGCGCGGACCCGGCCTTCGTCAGCGACTACGCCTTCAACCTCCGCTTCTACTACGCGGAGATCCTCTGGACGCTCAAGGAGTGGCAGGCGGCGGCGGACCAGTACGAGGCCGTCCTGGCATTCAAGATTCCCCCGCGTGACTCCGCGCGCGAGGTCTCCGACGAGCGCTACCGCAAGAACGCGGCCAACAACACCATCCTCTCCTACGAGAAGCTGGTCCGCATCGAGCGCGGCCTCGAGGCGCAGGAGCACCTGAAGGAGGGCCAGAAGGTCCGCGAGGACACGCGCAAGGGCGGCGTGGAGAAGGGCAAGCGCGTGGTCAAGAGGGACGCGCGCGAGCTGCAGGCGCGCCAGCTGACGGCGAACGAGACGAAGCTCGTGACGGCCTGTGACGCCTACCTCAAGCTCTTCCCGGACCAGAAGGACGAGATCGACATCCGCTACGAGTCGGCCGTCATCTTCTACGACGCGAACCAGTTCGTGGAGGCCACACGGCGCCTCGGGGACATCATCCAGAGGTTCCCCACCGAGTCGCGCAGCCAGGACGCCGCCGACCTCTCCATGCACGTGTTGAACGCGAAGGAGGAGTGGCTGGCGCTCAACCAGCTGTCGCGCGAGTTCCTCGCCAACCGGAAGCTCTACAAGCCCGGGAGCGAGTTCCAGAAGCGGCTCACCGAGGTCGTGGAGGGCAGCCAGTACAAGTACGTGGACGAGGTGGTCTACCGGAAGGAGAAGAACCCGAAGAAGGCCGCCGAGCACTTCCTCGCCTTCGTCAAGGAGTTCCCGAGGAGCGAGAACGCGGACCGGGCGCTCACCTATGTGATGTTCATCGCGGACGACGCCAACGAGCTCGACAAGGGCGTCATCGCGGGCGAGCGCATGCTGAAGGAGTACCCGCAGTCGAAGTTCGAGCTGAAGGTGCGCTACACGCTCGCGCGCTTCTACGAGCGGCTGGCGGACTTCCGGCGCTCTGCGGAGGGGTACGAGGCCTTCATCGCCGCCTACGACGCGAAGACCCAGGGGCCAGGGGACGCGAAGAACAAGACGGCGGGCGCGAGGTCCGGCCGGGGCTCGAAGGGCCGTGCTCCCGTGGAGAAGGCGGAGAAGCCACAGAAGCCGGAGGTTCCTGCGGCAGAGGGGGAGGGCACCTCACCCGAGCAGGAGCGCAGCACGCTCCTCTCAGAGGCGGCGAAGTGGCTGCCGGACGCGCAGTACAACGCGGGCGTGTGGTGGGAGGGGCTCGGCGATACGCAAAAGGCCATTGCCGCCTTCACCCGCTACATCGAGCGCTTCCCCGCGAAGGACGACGTGCCGAAGGTCGCGTTCCGCGTCGCGCAGATCCACGAGCGGGACAGGCGGTGGACCCAGGCCATCGCGGCGTACGAGTCCTTCAACACCACCTACGCCCGCGACACCCGCACGGGCGCGGCGGACCACTACCGGGCGGTGTACCGTCGGATGCTCGCCTTCCGAGAGGTGAAGAACGAGCGCGAGGCGGACAGGCTGCAGACGGAGCTGGTGCGTGGCCACGCGAAGCTGCCCGAGGAGGCCCGGAAGGATGCCCGCGTGCAGTATGCGTACGCACACGCGCGCTTCCTCGGCCTCGAGCCGCTCTGGAAGTCGTACACGGACATCCGCCTCGTCAGGGTGGCCACCCTCCGGCGCGACCTCACGGCCAAGCAGCGGCGCATCAAGGACGTGGAGAAGGCCTACACGGAGGTGCTCGCCATCGGCGTGGGGGACTGGGGCATCGCCGCGCTGACGCGCATCGGGATGGCGTATGCGGACATGGCGCAGAACATCCTGAGCTCGCCGGACCCGAAGACCCTCAGGTCGCAGGAGCAGCTCGACATGTACCGCGCGGAGCTCGAGAACCTTGCGCTGCCGCTCGAGGACAAGTGCATCGAGGCGCTGGAGAAGGCGCTCGACAAGGCCTACGAGCTCAGCGTCTACAACGAGTGGACCCTCCAGGCGCAGGACAAGGTGAACCAGTACCGCCGCGGCACGTACGCGGATCGGCGCGAGGTGCCGTTCCGCGGCAGCGAGTTCTTCCGCACGGCCCCCCTGCTCGTCGACTCCGGTCGTGTGCAGCCGCAGCGGCCCGCGCAGGCCGTGCCCGCGGCCAAGCCGGCACCCGCCGCACCGGAAGGGGCAACGCCGCCCCCCGCCGAAGACGCCGGGACTCCATCCGCGCAGCGCGAGGAGGACCACTGACGTGTTCCACGCACGCATCCCCCAGCCGAGCGTCTTGGGTCCTCGCGTCCTGCTCGCCGCAGCCGCGCTGGCCGCTGCCGCCTGTGCGACCGCCCCGCCCGTGAAGAAGCAGGACCCGGTCGGGGTGGCCCAGAAGGCACCACCGAAGCCCGTGGTCAGGTCCGCCGACGAGCGCTTCCGCGAGGCGGTCCAGGCCTTCCAGTCCGGCAACCTCGAGGAGGCCCGGAAGGGCTTCACCGAGGTGCTCCGCAAGCAGCCGGACAGCGTGGCCGCGCAGTTCAACCTGGCGCTCCTCGCCGAGCGCGAGGGCAAGCTCGACGACGCGAAGCGCCAGTACGAGGCGGCCCTCAAGCTGGAACCTGCGCACAAGCCCTCGTTGCTCAACCTCGGCCGCCTCTTCCGGCTGCAGGACCGCGCCCAGGAGATCATCACCCTCTACGAACCCATCCTCCGGGACGAGTCCCGCGCCCACGACGTGGAGCTGCTCAACAACCTCACCGTGGCCTACCGGCTGACGCGTCAGTACGACAAGGCGGAGGCCGCGGCGCGCCGGGTGCTCGAGCGCAGGAAGGACGACCCCGAGGCCTACAAGAACCTCGCGCTCATCTACTTCGAGCAGGGCAACTACCCGCTCGCGCGCTTCGTCACGGAGAAGGCCTACCAGCTCGATGACAAGGACCCCGGTGTCTACAACCTCTACGGGATGATCCTCCTCAAGCTGAACGACCGCGGCGCTGCGCTCACGCAGTTCAAGAAGGCGGTCTCGCTGAACGACCGCTTCGCCCCGGGTCACCTCAACATCGGCGCCATGGCCCTCAACTACCGGGACTACGCGGCCGCGGAGACCGCCTTCCGGCGCGCCGTGGAGCTGGACGGCACCTCGTCCGAGGCGAGGCTGTACCTGGCCTACGCCCTGGATGGGCAGAAGGGGAGGGATCCGAAGAAGGGCCTCGCGGCGGGCGAGGCGTTCGAGAAGGTGCTCTCGCTCCGACCGGACTCCCCGGAGGCCGTGTGTGGCGCAGGCTGGGCGTACGCGGCGGACAAGCAAGGCTACGCGAAGGCCATCTCCCTCCTCGAGCGCTGCAAGGGGCTCTCGTCCGTCCCCGAGGTGGAGCGCCAGAAGGTGGACGTGAAGCTCAAGACGCTCGCCCAGGTGATGAAGGCGGGCCAGGCGCAGGCGGCGCCGGAGGAGAAGAAGCCGACTCCACGCCCGGCCACGCCGGGGGGTGGCGGACTCCTGGACAAGGTGACCGCGGAGGAGGAGGCGCAGGAGGGAGCCGCGCCCACGCCCCAGGGTGAAGCACCGCCCGCAGGCGACGGCGCGGCAGAGGGGACACCGCAGGGGCAGGGAGCAGAGGCGGCCGAGCAGAAGGGGGCCCCCACGCCCACGCCCTGACGCTTTCCCGCGGTGTCCGCCCACGCGACGTGGGCGGAGCGTTGCACCGCGGACGCTTCAACCGGCGCTCGATTCTGCCGGCGAGTCTCAAGCCCTACCGTGGACGGAACCCGGGTGGACGGACGGTGTCTCACCCAGCAGGAACGCGAGAAGGAGACACACGACGATGAAGCGCATGCTCCTGGTCACTACCCTCCTGACGCTGGTGGCCTCACCGGCGCTGGCCCAGGACACCGTCCGGACCGTCCAGGAGGAGGACCGCGTGGTCGTCCGCAAGAAGACGGTGGTGGACTTCACGGACGTCACCGTCGACGGCGAGATCACGCGTCCCGAAGGCTCCTACGTGCTCAACAAGAAGCGCACCCGCTTCAAGAGCCTCATCAAGGTCAGGGACAACTTCAATCCCGAGCTCCAGAAGTCCGTCGACAACCTCTAGTCCGCCCCCATGTCGAGCGCCCACCTCCAGGAGGACGGCCCCATGTCGAAGAAGAACGGACTCACCCTGCGCATCACGGGACCGGATGGCTCGGTGGTCGAGTCCACGTCGGATCAGGACAGCATCATCCTTGGCTCCGGCGCCGGTGCGGCTGTCCGGCTCGTGGACCCGCGGGTCTCCAACCTCCACGTGATGCTGAAGGTGGAGACCAATGGCGTCGTCACCGCCATCGACCTCGGAAGCGAGACGGGCACGCGCGTGGGCTCCAGCGCCTCGAGCATCACGCAGCCCGTGCCCCTGTCCGACGGGGACGTCCTCCACGTGGGCGCCACGCAGGTGCGCGTGCTCTTCGGCGGTGACGGGCGTGGTGCCGCGGCGGCCGCGGTGGAGTCGTTCGGACGTGCCGAGCCCGCGCGATCGGCGCCGGCCGCGCGGCCTGCGGTCCGTAGCGCCACGTCCGGGAGTGCGAACACGCTGAGGGCGCCCTCTGGTGGACAGCGGGTGCCGGGACCGGTGCCGCCTGCCATCCCCCCGCTCGGCAGCTCACGGCCGCCGCCGCTCGCTTCCCAGCGCGCAGCACCCGCTCGGAAGGCGTTCACCGGACGTCTCCCGATTCGCTTCGAGGACGCCACGCCGCCGGGCGCCGAGCCCACGGAGACCGCGCGGGTGCTCCAGGTGGCCCTGCTCTGGGGCGGGGACACGCTGCTGGACGTCCGTCACTTCCGCGACGGCGCGCCCGTGATCGTCGGAGAGGGCCGGCAGAACTCGGTCATCGTGTACTCCCCGCGGGTGGGTGAGCAGTTCGCGCTCGCGGAGAACCGTGGCAGCCAGGCCGCCGTGCACGTTCCGGAGGGAGCGCAAGCGCGCGTGGCCCGCCGGGGCCAGGCGGCAACGGCCGCCAGCGGAAGCGTGGAGCTGGGACTCCACGACCGGGCCGAGGTCCGGCTCGACACCCTGTCCTTCGTCCTCCGCTACGTGCGTCCGGACGCGGCGGTCTCGGTGGGCCTGCTGAAGGAGGCGGACTACACCTACTTCAAGATCGCCAGCGTCTGCCTCATGGTGTTCTTCGCACTCGTCGCCGCGGTGCTGATGTCACCTCCGCCCGACAACTCGCTGAGCGACGACATCTTCCGCAACCCCGCGCAGTACGCGCGCCTCGTCGTCAAGCCGCAGAAGATCATCGACCTTCAGCAGTTCAAGAAGGCCCAGAAGCAGGCGGGCGCGGACGAGGGCGCGAAGGCGAAGGACGAGGAAGGCAAGTTCGGCAAGAGGGACGCCGAGAAGAAAGAGGCGGACGCCTCCAAGAAGGGCGCCCCCACCGTGGACAAGGACAGGCGCGAGGAGGACCGCAAGCTGGTGTCGCAGGCGGGTCTGCTCGGCGCCCTCGGCAGGGGCGCGGCCTCGGACGTCTTCGGCCCGGGCGGGCTCGGCACGGGCATCAACACCGCGCTCGGCGGCCTCACCGGCGGCCAGGGCCTGGGTGACGCGCAGGGTGTGGGCGGCCTCGGTGCGCGCGGCACCGGGACGGGCGGTGGAGGCACGGGCCTGGGCATCGGAGGCCTCGGCACGCGTGGCACCGGGCGCGGTGGGCCCGGTGGCACCGGTGGACTCGGGCTCGGTCGCGGGGGCAAGGAGATCACGAAGATCATCCCCGGCAAGACGACGGTGGTGGGCGGACTCGACAAGGACGTGATCGCCCAGGTCATCCGGCGCCATCAGAACGAGATCCAGTTCTGCTACGAGAAGGAGCTGCAGAAGAACCCTGCGCTCGGCGGCAAGATCGCAGTCGTGTGGACCATCGAGGCGACGGGGCAGGTGTCGGACGCGACGGTGGCCGAGACCACCATGGGCAACCGGTCCGTGGAGGACTGCATCGTCTCCCGCATCCGGCGCTGGAAGTTCCCCGAGGCCCAGAGCGGCGGCTCCACCGTGGTGACGTTCCCCTGGATCTTCAAGCAGGCCGGTGAGGAGTAGCGCGAAGGAGACGGCTCATGGGACCCGCAGGAGGCTGCGTGAGGACGTTGCTCGTGTCCTGTGCAGTGGCACTGTTGCCGGCCGCGTCGCTTGCGGCCGCGCCCCCCGAAGGCGTCGTGCCCCAGGTGCGGCGCGGCTTCTTCGTGGAGACCGACGTGGGGATGTTCTTCACGCTCGGCGGCGTGGATGGCTACTCCAATGCCCAGACGTACCTGCAGCTGGGGCTGGGGTACGACCTCGCGGACCGCTTCTCGCTGGGCGGCCACTTCGGGCTCGGCTCGAACGCGGCCAACTGCTTCGGCGGGCGCACGCCGGCGGGGGCGTGCGTCGGATCCGAGAACTTCACCGTGTTCTTCCTCGACGCATCGGCGGCCTATCTGCTGCCCATCGCGGACCGCGTCTACCTCACGCCCAAGCTCCTCGTGGGCTTCACGCTCATGGATCCGTCGCCCACGGAAGGGGCGGCGGGCAGCATGAGCGGACCCAACGTGGGCGTGGGCCTGGGCGTGGAGTACGCCACGTTCATGGACCACTTCAGCATCGGCGCGGACGTGTCCGTGCGGCTGGTGGTGGGCCCGAACATCCCCGCGGTCGCCATCTTTCCGCGGGTGAAGTACACGTTCTGACGCCTACTCGCCGCCCATCGCCTCGCGCTTGCGGTCCCGGTCGTCCTTGTAGCGGTCGTTCAGCGCGAGCTTGCGCTTGCGGATGCGCACCGACT
Source organism: Myxococcaceae bacterium (assembly GCA_022616315.1). Classification (GTDB taxonomy): domain Bacteria; phylum Myxococcota; class Myxococcia; order Myxococcales; family Myxococcaceae; genus JAKEEX01. The sequence continues at coordinate 592 of JAKEEX010000165.1, read as the reverse complement.
TCGGAGTGACCTCCACCAGCTCGTCCGAGGCGATCCACTCGAGCGCCTTCTCCAGCCCCATGTCGCGGGGCGTGGTGAGGATGACGTTCTCGTCGCGGCCCGCGGCGCGGATGTTGGTGAGCTTCTTCTCACGGCAGGCGTTGACGTTGAGGTCGTTCGAGTGGCTGTGCTCGCCGATGACCATGCCCTCGTAGATGGTCACGCCCGCCCCCACGAAGAGCGCGCCGCGCTCCTGGATGGAGAAGAGGGCGTAGGGCACGGTGTCGCCCGCGCGGTCGGACACGATGGCGCCGTTCTGCCGCTTGGCGATCGCCCCGAACCACGGCTCGTAGCCGTCGAACTGGCTGCTCATGATGCCCTCACCACGGGTGATGGTGAGGAACTCGTTGCGGAAGCCCACCAGCCCGCGCGCGGGGATGCGGAACTGCAGGCGCGTGCGCCCTCCGCCCAGCTGACCCATGTCCACCATGCGGCCCTTGCGGGGTCCCAGCCGCTCGGTGACGGAGCCCACCGAGGTGTCCGGCACGTCGCACACCATGAGCTCCATCGGCTCGTGGAGCACGCCGTCCACCGTCTTGGTGATGGGCTCGGG